>JARFPV010000183.1 GCA_029288115.1 Akkermansiaceae bacterium
CTCAAGGTCAATGCGGTCGGCAAGGTTGCGTGCCTTGATCCGGTGGTCGCGTTTGGCACGGCGTTCAGATAGTTGACGGCGCTTTTTTTGTCTCTTTTCGAGTTTTTCTATTTCCTCGTCGAGCTTCAGGTAGCTCTCGTAACGGCCTTCATCCAGTTCGCCGGTCTCTACAGCAGCACGAATAGCACACCCTGCGTCATTACCATGTTTGCAATCGTGGAATTTGCACTGCGCCGACAGTTCCTCGACATCAGAAAAGCTCTCACGCAACGTTTGTTCATCGGTCCACATCTGGATCTCACGCATCCCTGGGTTATCAATGAGAATTCCTCCGTCATCGAGTAGAATGAGCTCTCGAGCGGTCGTGGTGTGCCTCCCTTTTCCAGTGAGCTCATTAACATCACTGGTCCACTGAAACTCTTCGCCTAACAATTGGTTGACGAGGGTTGATTTTCCGACACCGCTCGATCCAACCAATGTCACCGAAACTCCTGATGCGAGATACTTTCGTAACACCTCGAGTCCTTCATTCTTGGCCGCAGAGGTAATGTAAACATCTGCATTTTCATCAAGGTCCTGGATTAACTCTGCAGCTTCGCGATTTTGCTCATCAGGAAACAAATCGGATTTGTTCACTAACACAACAGCCTTGGAGCCACTTCGTTTGATCAGGGTAAAATATCGCTCCATCCGGCGCGGATTGAAATCCGACCCCGCATCGGTAACCACAACAACTACGGTGACGTTTGCCGCGATGACTTGTTCCTCGGCACTTTTCCCCGGAAGCTTTCTAGAAAAGCACGTTTGCCTGGGAAGGCGCGCGCGGATCATACTTTCGCCTTCCTCATCCTTAGCAAGCTCAAGCGCCACCCAGTCGCCCACCGCAGGCAGTTCTGCATCGTTCGCTGCATCATGATAAACCTTGCCAGACATGACAACCTCACGCTCACAAACATCACCCTCATCATCGATGAACAGCGCCCCGTAGGTGATTTTGTTATCACGAATCAGACGTGCAGGAACACAGTTTCTCAGCGGAAGCTCATCAAAGTCTTTCTGGAATTCTTCATTCCAGCCTAAATTCGTTAGATCCATAGGAGCATTCTAGCAAATCGGTTTCTCGCTCACAAGCGTCCGTCATCGGCATCCAGGTAGTCGAAAAACGACTGAATCTCATCGCGATCCTGCCAGCCGGCCTCTTCCTTGCGGAAAACGAGTTTCTCGGTGAAGTCGTCACGGAAGCCGCGGTTTCTCATGTAGCTACTCCACCACTCGAGTTCGTGTTCATCGGGTCTCTTGCCGTTTTCCCAGCACCACTCGAGTGCTTGCTCATCGGTCGCACCGTCGAGGATAACATGCTTCAGATCCTCATAATCGACGTGGAGGAACTGACAGGTCCAGGCGTCCATCGCCTTGCCCATGTTGGGTTCAAATTCCGGATCAAGTGCACCTGATGATCGAAGGCGGACTTTGCTACAAAGACGTGCAAAATAAACGTATCCGTGAACCTCATCACGCGGACTGGCGGGTGGTATGTAATCGCTCATAATCTTATTTATTGTTCTTGTGTGAATGCTTCCATGCCTACGCAGGAGCACACAAGATTACGGTCACCGTGCACGTTGTCAATACGACCGACAGCCGGCCAGAATTTGTGGTCACGTTGACACGGCATCGGGTATGCAGCTTTTTCACGAAGATACGGGTGGTTCCAAGAGTCGGAAATGACCATTTCGGCTGTATGCGGTGCGTTCTTCAGAACATTGTCGTCCTTGTCAGCTCGTCCTTCAGCCACGTCCATGATCTCTCCGTGGATGGAAATCATGGCGTCGCAAAACTTGTCGAGTTCCGCTTTTGACTCGGATTCGGTAGGCTCGATCATCAATGTGCCTGCGACCGGCCAGCTCATGGTTGGGGCATGGTAACCGTAGTCCATCAGGCGCTTGGCGACATCCTCAACAGTAATACCACTCTGCTCCGTGATTGGGCGCAGGTCGATGATGCATTCGTGCGCGACCAGACCTTTATTGCCAGTGTAGAGCACTGGAAAATATTCGTTGAGTCGCTTAGCCATGTAATTGGCATTTAATATCGCCATCTTGGTCGCTTCGGTAAGACCTTCAGCACCCATCATGGCAATGTACATCCATGAAATCGTGTTGATGCTGGCACTGCCATAGGCAGCGGAGCAAACGGGAAACTGTTTGTTTTCCATCGTTTCATGGCCTGGAAGGTAGGGCACCAATTGTTTGGCCACACCGATCGGACCGACACCCGGCCCCCCGCCACCATGCGGGATACAGAACGTTTTATGTAAGTTCAGGTGACAGACATCTGCCCCAATCAGACCTGGACTCGTCAACCCGACCTGAGCATTCATGTTGGCACCATCCATGTACACCTGTCCTCCGTTATCGTGAATCGTTTGGCAGATATCCACAATAGTTGCCTCATAGACACCGTGAGTGGATGGGTAAGTGATCATCAGCGCCCCTAGATTCTCTGTGTGCTGCTCGGCTTTGGTTTTCAGATCAGCTACGTCGATGTTGCCCTCGTCATCACAGGCAACAGGGATCACTTTAAAGCCGGCCATTACAGCGGATGCCGGGTTTGTTCCATGCGCAGATGTAGGAATGATGCAGACGTTGCGATCCATGTCACTGTTGGCTTCATGGTATCTACGGATAGCCAGCAGGCCGGCATACTCACCTTGGGAGCCCGCGTTGGGCTGTAGGGAAACAGCGGCAAACCCAGTGATACGCGCCAACCAGTCGGATAGTTCATCAAGCATCTGGCGGTACCCGACGGTTTGGTCGTCGGGGGCAAACGGGTGGATATGTGCCACTTCCGGCCAGCTCAATGGCATCATTTCGGCCGTGGCATTCAGCTTCATTGTGCATGAACCAAGCGCGATCATCGATTCGTTAAGCGCCAGATCCTTTTTCTCAAGGCGCGCAAGGTAACGCAGCATTTCTGTTTCTGAATGATAGCTATTAAAAACAGGAGCTGTGCAAAAACCTGACTGACGTGTGTTCCCCTCACCCCACTCAGGTGCTTTCGATTTAAGATCAGCGGGTTGATTGATGTCAAAAACACCAAGCAATGCTCCGCCATCGTCACAGGTGAAGGTCTCATCGAATGCAATAGAGATATGATCCTCATCGATCTTGCGCAGGTTGTATCCCGCCTCGACCGCCTTCGCAATGAAGCTATCCGCCTTGCCTGAAACTTTAACCGTCAGAGTATCAAAAAAGTTCCCTGTCGTAACTTCAAAACCAGCGGCTGTTAGCGACGCAGCCATGACACAAGCAGCGCGATGCACATTATTCGCAATATTCCGCAATCCATCAGGCCCGTGATAAACAGCATACATGGATGCCATCACGGCTAATAAAACCTGGGCCGTGCAGATGTTAGACGTCGCTTTATCGCGACGAATGTGTTGCTCGCGAGTTTGTAGAGAGAGGCGGTATCCGGGCTTACCTTGGGAATCGATTGACACCCCGATGAGGCGTCCGGGCATCTTGCGCTTCAGCTTATCCGTGCAAGACATGAAAGCGGCATGTGGTCCACCATAGCCGAATGGCACGCCAAACCTCTGGCTATTTCCAACGCAGATATCGGCACCAAATTCACCTGGTGCGCGCAGGACAGTCAACGCCAACAAATCGGCTGCCACGATGGCTAGCGCGCCAGATGCATGCACCTTATCAATCAAGCCGGTGTAGTCTTCCACTGAGCCACGTGTGTCTGGATACTGGACAAGCACCGCAAACAACCCCTCGCAGTCTGAGGGATCGAATTTTTTCCAATCCCCCACCTTGATCTGGATACCGAGAGGTTCCGCACGGGTCTGAACAACGTCAATGGTCTGCGGGTGACAACTATCAGCAACAAACAGCGTAGTCCCGCGTGGTTTACCCGACTTCGCGAGTGCCATCGCCTCAGCGGCGGCGGTCCCCTCATCAAGCAATGATGCTCCTGCGACATCAAGCCCGGTGAGATCGGCAATCATCGTTTGAAAGTTCAGCAAGGCCTCCAACCGGCCCTGGGCTATTTCCGCCTGATAGGGAGTATAGGCGGTGTACCAGCCCGGGTTTTCCAAAATATTACGTTGAATGACTGGAGGAACAATCGTGCCACTGTATCCTTGGCCGATGTAGGATTTGACCACCCTGTTCTGCTGCATGATACCACGCAGGCGGCCAAGTGCAGCGGTTTCACTAAGTGCGCTGGGAAGATCAAGAGGGTCACCTCCGCGGATATTATCAGGAACAGCATCATCGATCAGTTCAACAATGCGCTCGTATCCAAGCTCCTTGATCATACTATCGCGGACATCACCCACGCTACCGACGTGACGGTTACAAAAGTCAGTGTGCATCAGTTTGGTTTCTGTTAGTTGATGAAAAAGAAGTCAGGCGTGCCGGAGCACGCCTGTGGAATATCGTTGCCCATACCGAGTTATCTCAGCCAATGAGTGACTTATAGCCATCGGCATCCATCAGCGCCTCTACGTCCGCTGTATCACGCACGCGCACCTTGAACAACCAACCAGCGCCGTAGGGGTCGGTATTGACGAGTGCCGGATCGCCATCGAGATCGATATTGCCCTCGGTGATTTCACCGGCAACAGGGCAATAAATATCGCTCGCTGCCTTCACTGACTCAACCACCGCAATGGGGTCCTGCGCATCACACGTTCGGCCTTCATCAGGAAGTTCCACAAACACCACATCGGTGAGTTCTTCTTGGGCGTGATCGGTGATACCAACGGTAGCGATGTCGCCTTCGAGGAGTATCCACTCGTGATCGGATGTATAGCGTAAATTCTCAGGTACGTTCATAGGTTTATATTTATCTTTGCGTTTAAATTTCTCGCAGGATCAACCTTTCTTGTAAAAGGGTTTCTTCACCACTTTGGCTTCAAATTTCCTACCTCGGACACCAACATCAACCAAGGTGCCCAATTTTGCATGGGAAACGGGCAGGTAGGCGAGTCCGATCCCTTGTTTCAGGCTAGGCGAGAGCACGCCGCTAGTCAGCTCTGAGATGAGTTCTCCCTCTTTGGAAAAGACCTCATAATGCGCACGTGGTGGTGCCCCTTTTCCGGTGTATTGAAGTGCTACAAGACGTTCCTTCAAGCCGTCCTCTTTTTGGCGGACGAGTACATCCCTACCGATGAACCCGCCTTTATCCAGAACACAGAAGAATCCGAGCCCTGCCTCGAGTGGAGTGCGGGTGGATGAAAGGTCCGATCCATTGAGCGGATAGCAAACTTCCAGACGCAAGCTGTCGCGTGCTCCGAGACCACAGGGTTTCGCACCCGCATCGACAAACCGCTGAAACCAAGCGCTACCGCTATTGGACGGTGAGAAAAACTCAAACCCGTCCTCACCGGTATAGCCAGTGCGACAAACAATCAGCGACTCCCCCTCGCAGCACCACATCGCCATGCCATTCCTCGTCGGCAGTTCCTGTTCGGGGAACAGTTTGGTAAACGCGGCTGAAGCATTTGGGCCCTGCACCGCCATCCCCGCCCAGGCTTCACTTACGTTGATGAGTGAGAGCTCGTCTGTCAGATGCTTCGCCAGCCAAGCGTAATCCACATCAATCATCGAGGCATTGACCACGAGAAAAATCCGACCTTCAGCCTGACGGTAAATGATCATATCATCGATCACTCCACCATTTTCATTGAGCATGAGCGTGTATTGCCCTCCCCCGACATCTAGTTTGCAAACATCGTTGGTGAGAACCTTGTTTAACCAGTCCTCAGCACCAGCGCCTTCCAGAATAAACTGACCCATGTGAGATATGTCAAAAATCCCGACATCGTTGCGCACAGCACTATGCTCGTCCATAATGCTGGTGTACTGCACTGGCATGTTCCAGCCTGCGAATGGGATCATCTTGCCACCCAGCTCTTCGTGAAGAGCAGCCAGTGGTGATTCCTGAATGGTTTCGCTCACGGGTGCGACGGTGTGAGCCATCACTTCGCTTGTCAAATCAGGACAACGCGCTAATTTCCTTTTATGCCAAATCCACAGCAAAGCCTGCGTGAACTGCCATCTGTTGAAAAATTGACCAAACAATTAGCGCAAAATTGCCCCCTGCCCCGGGCACTTGTGACCTACTTTGCTCAACGACAAATCGATCAGCACAGAAAATCAATTCTGGATGGGAACACGATCACGCGGGCAGAAATCGAGTCTCAGATCGAGCAGGAGCTCTCTGTCTTTGCTGCCAGCCGATTACAGCCTGTGATCAATGCTACCGGTGTGGTGATCCATACCAACCTTGGCCGTTCACCGCTTGGTGTGCAGGCGGCAGAGACTCTCACTGAGGTTGCCACAGGATACTGCAATCTGGAGTTTAATCTGCCTGATGGCACACGTGGCAAACGCGCTGGATACCTGGAATCGGCACTTGCAGCCATCCTCGGTGCTGACGCCGCGACAGCAGTCAACAACTGCGCAGCCGCTCTCGTGCTCACCCTGCGATATCTCTGCGCGGGCGAAAAAAACGAAGTCATCGTTTCGCGTAGTGAATTGGTGGAGATTGGTGGAGGATTTCGTATCCCTGACATCCTGGAGACCTCAGGCGCAAAACTTGTGGAAGTGGGCGCGACCAATAAAACCAATCTGAGCGACTACTCCAAGGCGATCACTTCTAAAACGGCGATGATTCTTAAAGTGCACCGCTCAAATTTCTATATCGGCGGTTTCACTGAAGAACCCGAGGTCACAGAACTCGCCGAGCTGGCACATCAACACGACCTACCATTGGTCGAAGATATTGGATCGGGCGCGATGATGGCGACAGATGATCTGGCACCCATCGACCACGAACCGACACCACAGGAAGCGCTGCGCAACGGCATCGACCTGGTTTGTTTCTCCGGGGACAAACTGTTAGGAGGTCCGCAGTCGGGCATCATTGCCGGACGAACCGATCTCGTCGCCGGCATCAAAAAAGAACCGTTTTTCCGTGCTGTGCGCTGTGACAAGCTCATCCTCACCGTTCTTCAGGAATGCGTGGATACTTACCTCGCCACGCAGTCCGACAAACAAATAGCGAATGTCCCAGCATTGAATTTCATTTCTGAATCTACCGAGGTGTTACGCCAGCGTGCAGAGGCATTGATTGCTTCTCTTGAACCTGAGATTCAGCCAATGTGCAGTGTCACGGAAACGACAGCGCGCACAGGTGGAGGAACCATGCCGAAGTCTGAAATACCATCGATCGCTGTGAGCATTTCGCCCCAGGGTCAGTCATTAAACAAACTATCGCGTAAGCTGCGCATTGGCCAGCCTGCCGTGGTTGGA
>JARFPV010000193.1 GCA_029288115.1 Akkermansiaceae bacterium
CACTCGCACTGAGTGGCACTATCAATAGTGGCGACCAAATCGTCATATCCGGGCTCGAGCACCACTCGAATATTGTACCATGGCAAATGCTCTGCGAGCGCACAGGTGCCGAACTCAAAGTAGTTCCAGTGTTAGACGACGGCACTATTGATATGGGAGCATTTAAGTCTCTGCTCAATGAACGTGTCAAATTGGTGGCCATGAGCCATGTCTCTAACGCTCTCGGCACCATCAATCCAGTGGAGGAGATCATACGCCTTGCCAAGGGTTGCGGTGCATGGACTCTGATTGACGGTGCTCAAGCCGCCCCCCACATGAGCGTAGACGTGCAAGAGCTCGGTTGTGACTTTTATGTATTTTCCGGGCACAAAACCTACGGACCAACTGGCATTGGAGTGCTTTATGGAAAAGAAAAACGGCTCGATGCCTTGCCGCCCTGGCGTGGTGGCGGTGAGATGATCAAGGAGGTGACGTTTGAAAAAACCACCTACAACGATCTACCGTTTAAGTTTGAAGCTGGCACGCCTGACATTGAGGGTGCGATCTCACTTGCTCGCGCCATTGATTACATGAATGAGATTGGAATGGAGACAATCGCCACGCATGAGAACGCGCTTGAAAAGGCAGCTAGCTCAGCACTTGCAGAAATTCCTGGAATCCGTTTTTACGGAACATCACCTAACAAAGCAGCTGTTATTTCTTTTCTCGTCGAGGGCATCCACCACTACGATATGGGAACGTTAATGGATCAGATGGGCGTTGCAGTTAGAACAGGCCACCATTGCTGCCAACCACTGATGACGAGGTTCGGCATCACAGGGACGGTGCGTGCCTCATTCGCCGTATACAACACCATGGACGAAGTCGAAAAGCTCGTCACATCCGTGCGCAAGGCATCGATGATGCTCGGCTAGCCAAGCTTCCTTGCTTTGGCGAGGCGGGTGACAAATTCCTCCATAGCTTCCTGCTTTGCCTCGAGTTCCTCGACCAGCTTCAGCTGAGTGCGTGCGCGATCGAGATTATGTTGCTCACGCTTGGTTTTGAAATAGACATCCCCCTCGAGGTAATCTGTCAGGAAACGAATACCGATTTCCAGAGAAATGAGTTTCCCCGAGAACACGAGGTTCTCAATTTCCGCGTCGCAGAGACAATCACATCCATCCATGTAGCCTTCCGCTAAAGACTCGAAGATGGGCATCCGCATTTCGACCTTACTGAGATCCTGCTCATCCTCTGCTGCCGGGCTCACCACGGTGCGGACGAGATCTCCGAAATCGTAGAGAGAAAGCCCGGGCATCACAGTGTCCAGATCGATCACGCAGACAGCTTCGTCTGTCTCCGTGTCAATCATCACGTTATTGATCTTGGTATCATTGTGGGTAATACGGACGGGTAGTTTCCCATCATCCCGAAGGGTAATGAGTTTTGTTGTCACATCCTCGCGAGCGCGGATAAAATCAATCTCAGCCTGAGCAGTTTCCACTCGCCCACAGGGATCGGCATCAATCACCTCCATCAATCTCGCATAGCGTTTAGGCGTATCATGAAAGTCTGGGATCGTCTCCTCGATATCTTCCACGTCGATATCACTGACCAAGTCTTGAAACGAACCGAATGCGTGACCAGCTTGATATGCCTGGCGTGTATTTTCCACGATGTCATATGTCTTGCACCCTTCGATAAAATTATAGCAGCGCCAGACGCCACCTCCGTCTCCCTGTGCATAGAATCTTCCACCTCGTGCCGGGTAGAGGTTCAACGTCTGACCACCAAGGTCTTTTTTTACCCGCAGCACCTTCCAGTTGATATGGCGTGTCACCATTTCGACGTTACGCATGACTGCAAATGGATCCTTGAACACCTTCTCATTAATCCGTTGGAAAATATACTGTGACTTACTACCTGATGGCTTTCTAAAAGTCGCCATATAGGTCGAGTTAATGTGGCCGCTATACACTTCCTCACCCTCTACAAACTCACCCGCGATGGCGAACTCGTTGGCAATTTCCTCAATATGGTTTTCGTCTTCAATCATGGTTTTAGTGATTGTCTTTGATGAACTTGATGATTCCTGGAAGTGCCAACTTCATGACATCTGCGACTTCTTCATACGCGGCCAAACCCATACCTATGGGATCGGGAACATCAGCTCCTTCAAGGCACTCATCAAGATCGATAAAGTCTGTCAACAACCTTACAGATTCTGATTTTTCAGGAAAAAAACGGACCAACGCTTCAGCATGTGAATGCGTCATTGCGATGATGAGGTCTGCCTTGGTGAGAATCTTTTCATTGACCTGCCTACTCTTGAATTTTTTCAAAGGCGCCTTGAGCAATTTCAGAACTACCTGTGTTTCATGGCTTGCGTCTTGCCCTGGCATAGCAGCCACGCCGGCTGAACTCACTTTGATGGCTTTGTCTCCACCGATCTTGGCCTTGAGCAGCCCTTCTGCCATAGGACTACGGCACGTGTTTCCGGTGCAAACAAAGAGCACGTTCGTTTTTTTACTATCGCTCGACGCCATATTCGTTTCGGGTTGGAAAAAGAAGAACAGGGTCTCCGATACGGAAAACCCTGTCCAGATCAATTGTTGCAACAGGAAACGAGTCTCGCCCCCTGGTGAACGGATGAATTATTGAGTCTTCAAGTGCAGTGAAACGCGAGTGCGGCCACCCTCCTTACGAGCATTCAGCGTCAGTGTATCTAGCGACCCAAACACCTTGAGAGCTTCATCAATCATAGGCTTGTTCTCAGTAAAGTCAGCACGACCACTCTCATTAGGGATAATTTCTTCGACGTTCTTTTCAACCAGCGCAAGCCACTGTTTGGCGAAGCCGTTGAGCACTTTGAAGTCGACATGCAACCAGGCTCCTTTGCGGCCTGATTTACTACCTGTCTTGAATCGCTCGGCAAGACCTTCTGAAAATGTCTTCGAGGTTGAAACGAAGAACAGTTCATCACTGACAGAGACGGACGGCACGAAGTCATCGTTCTGGAATGGAATCGGAACAAACCATGTCTTAAGCCCGTCTTTCTCGCTGCTCATAGGCACCTGCATAGGGATCTCTTCACCCGCCATCTCACTGATGGTTTTCAAGATGTTTTCAGCGGAAGTATTGACGCGTGTCCATGAACTCTGAAGCTTGGCACGATCATCCACGGTGCTGACGTAACCAATCCGGGGCATTTTACCCTCCTTAAGAATGACGTCAGGCACGTTCGGAATCTTTGGCAAGGCACCGTTCACATCCATGACCAGGGCTGATTCGGCACCAAGCCCTGCGGCAAGATCACCGCGCAACGCTTTCCAAAGTTCTACAGCATCGCTTTGGAAGGCTTTGTCAAACATCTCAACACCTTGCTTGAAGTCGCGAAAATCTCCATCGTCGATATCAAGGGCTGCAACACGCTTAGTAAGCAGATAGGCCGTCTCACCGACTGAATCAATGTATTCCATGACAGCCTCGTTGTATGCCTCATTGCTGGTCCAGTTAGCAAACAGCAGTGTATTGTCGCCATCTCCGAGTGATGCCAGGCTGTGTTCCTTGCTAAAATCAATGGAAGGCATATTTCCGCCTCCGAAGCCCTCCGCCTTCAGCCCATCCTCGATGTAAACTACGTAGCCGAGATCGGCCGCATTGAACATTCCGACAAGTTTTTCACCCTGTTCGGTAATGCTTCCAAGTAGAGCCTCGATATCCTGCGTATCGCCAAGCGAGCCCGCATCTCCAAGCCCGTCGCCCAGTCCTTTTGTGAAGGAGTTCAATAGGCGGAATCCCACGGCTTCCAAGTTACCTGTCATTTCAACCACCTTTGAGTCACTGTATCCCAAACTGATGATTTTCTTATCCAGATAAGTATCGAGAAAGACGATTTCCTCATTAGCGCACATCGAATCGCTCACGCTCTCGGCAAGCACGAAGTCATCTTCGGATTTCCCAAGGAAAAGAATCACGTAATCCCCCACCGTACCGGAAACGCAGATGATGGATTTCTTTGACAGAGCATCCCTGAAGGCGCTTACATCCTCGGCTTCGAAGACTTCCTGCATTTCCTCCATGTCATCCTCGTCGATTTCTTCAGCAATCTTCGCTCCACTGATTTTGAAGCCGTTGAACTCGTTCTCGCCTCGTTTGATCGTGATGGCTTCAGAGATTTCTTCTACCATGCCAAAAAGGGATGTGATTTGCTCCATCTGCTCAACCACTAGCTCACGTGCTTCAGCGTCACTCACCTTAGCTCCTTGATAAACGGCAGGCATGTTAAAGCTTTGGAACATTTTGACGATCTCCTTAGGAGCTCCCTTGAGGGGACCGTTCATAAATTCTTCCGGCCCCCTTGGTTGATAAGCATCGCCTTCACGCACAAATCCATCGGCCATGTGAACTCCAGTGCGGCCGCCGTAGTAGGCAAACCGGTTCAGCAAGTTCATGGCCAAGTCAAAAGTTTCACCTGTCCCAGAGCCATAGGCAGTGAAGTATTCCTCGCTATACTGGGCAATCTGCCCCGCCGCCGGACCACTCTCCATGAGTTCTTCGAGTGAAACTCCTTCATCAGCCATACGCTGAAGCACAAACGCTCCGATGGGAGTCTTGAGGAATTCTTGAAATGCTTCCTTACCATTGAAAATTCCATCATACTTGACGATGGTTTTGGGCAGGTGCTTCGCGAATCCAAGCTTCTCAGCGCGTTTTTCCGGAGTGGCTGATGGCTTGATCGGATCAGGCGCGGGAACCGCAGGTGCAGTTGCTGAGCTACCCGTAGATGAATCTGAAGTGGATGAGTCCTGAGTATCCGTGGTGGACTTATCTTTACACGCCGACATGATGACGGCACCGGCTAGAAGCGGGACGAGGAAGTATTTGCGTTTCATATGAAACGGATTAACGGGCAAGCGTGCAGATTATTCAATTATAATTCGTGTAATATTTCGTAATGATCCCATCTTTCCCCTGACAATAATCATGCCTGAATTACCTGAAGTAGAAACGACGCGGCAAGGCATTCTCCCCCACTTGCAAGGAGAATGTGTGAGCGCTGTAATGGTGCGTAATCCCGCCATGCGCTGGCCGGTGGAGGATAATGTCAACCGCATCAACGGAATGACCGTCACCGGCGTGTCACGGCGCGCGAAGTATCTGCTCATCGAGTGTAACGCCGGAACACTTATCCTCCACCTCGGCATGTCCGGCAGCCTACGGATCTGCCAGCCCGATATCCCGCTAAAAAAGCATGACCACTTTATCGTCCTACTGGAGAACGGGACCGAACTACGCCTGCATGACCCTCGGAGATTCGGCGCGGTCATTTGGCACGAAGGCGACATCGATGAGCACCCCCTCATCAGCCATCTTGGCCCAGAGCCACTCCAAGATGAATTTCATACCGACTACTTACACCAAAGCTGCCATGGGAGAAAAACCACAATCAAGCAACACATCATGAATGGCAAAGTCGTGGTTGGC
>JARFPV010000226.1 GCA_029288115.1 Akkermansiaceae bacterium
CAATCAACCCTCGAGCCGGACGCCTATATCGTCGAAGGTTACCAGCAAACCAGTCTGGAACTGAAAGACGGTCGCAAGCTCTTCGGCATGATTCAGGAAGAAACCCAAATAGAAATCAAGCTGGTCCTCCCGACCGGAGAGCAAGTCACCGTGAATCCTGCCGATATCAAGAAACGCGACGACGCCAAGCACTCCGGCATGCCGGGAAGTTTTGCCTACACCCTGAGCCCGCAAGACGTCGCGGACATGTCCACCTGGATCGTAGATCTTGCGCCGGCAAAAAATGTCGATGCAAAAAAGAAACCAGCACCCAAGGCCGAGGGCGTTTCTATCAATCACATCCCCGCCGATAAAAAAGTCGCCGTTTCTCTCGGAGGTAAACTTTTCACCGAGTACCGCTACGGTAATCCGACAAAACCAATTCTCTACCCAGTCATCGGACCGCATGGCATCCCCATGACCCGCAACTTCCCAATGAAAAAAGGTGTTGCCGGTGAAGCGGAGGATCACCCGCACCACCAGTCGCTCTATTACGTTCACATTCTCAATGGCCACGATTTCTGGCACGCAAGGGAAGGCGTCCACGTCCGCAATGACAAGATCGTCAAAGCGGAAACCGTTGGCGGTGAGGCGGTCATGGTGAGCCAGAACTCATGGATGAAAGATAAATCCGTCGTCTGCACCGACACGACCGAACTACGCTTCGGCGAGGCTGGCGGTGCGCGCTACATCGATTTCAAGATCACCATGCATGCCTCCAACGGCGATCTCACGTTTAACCAAACCAAGGAGGGCACCATGGCAATCCGCACCCACCCGGCACTGCGTTTGAAAGGCGACGTCGCCAAAGGATCCGCAATTAATAGCGAGGGTGTCACCGGAAAAGCCATCTGGTCGAAACCCGCGAAGTGGGTGAACTACTGGGGGCCGATAAATGGGAAAACCGTCGGCATCGCCATCTTCGACCACCCGAAAAACCCGCGCCACCCGACCACTTGGCACGCCCGTGACTACGGCCTGATCACCGCGAACCCATTCGGAGGCAAAGCATTTAAAAGTAAGCACGGTGCTATGAAAGTTGACAAAGGATCCAGCGTTACCTTTAGCTACCGCTTCCTGTTCCACGAGGGCAGCCACAAGGATGCCGGGATTCCAAAGCAGTATCAGCAGTGGACAAAAAAATAACTTTTCCGTGATGAGTATTCAAAACCGACACGATCGCCGCCAGCTCGGCAGAAAGATCGAGGGCATGGCAGCATGCCTGCTTCCCTTCGAGGAAAATGGTGACATCGCCGAACAGGCATTCCGTGATGCCGTCGTGCGCACCGAAACCGCCGGGCTGACCTGCGCGGTAAACATGGACACTGGGTATGCCAACTACCTCACCGACGCCGAACGCCTCGAGGTGCTGCGCTGGACTCGTGAATCGTTAGGCGATGGGCCACGCTTTGTCGGTGGTGTCTTTGTCGAAGGTCTGGAAGGCGATCTTGTGGATCTCTACAAACGTGGCGCGGATCAAGTCGCAGAGGCTGGAGGCACCCCCATCCTTTTTCAGACCACCCGTTTTCACGACTGGGAGGCGGAAAAAATCGTCGATCTCTACGCGAAAGTTTGTGCCAACTACGACGCCGTACTGGGTTTTGAGCTGGGACGTGTGTTTGCTCCCAATGGCATGATCTACTCGGATGAAATTGTGCGAGGACTCATGCAGATTCCACAACTCAAGGGCATGAAACACTCGTCGCTCTGCCGGGAAACCGAATTGAAACGCCTCGCGCTGCGCGATGAACTACGACCCGACTTCCAGATCTACACCGGCAACGACCTCGGGATCGATATGATTGAGTATGGATCGGATTATTTGTTAGGACTGGCGGCATTTTGTCCGGAAAAATTCGCCGAGCGCGACCGCATGTGGGCCGAGGGAGACGAAGCATACTTCGAGCTCAACGACGCACTGCAATACCT
>JARFPV010000231.1 GCA_029288115.1 Akkermansiaceae bacterium
GCACGACGATGTCTTCATTGAGTTTTGTCAGGCCGGTGTGCTTCAGCGAGTAGGAGAAATCGCGGCGCAGCTGCCAGATACGTTCACAAGCTTCCTCGTCCGGTGCCTCGTCGATACGTAGTGCCTGGTGTTCGAGCAGAAAATCACGTAGAGTGGGCAATTCACGTGCGACGGTTTCCGTTTTACCATCGATCTCAATCATCAGGTAGGCGTCACCGGGCGGCAACTTGTCTGCACCGAGGTAATCGCGTGCGGCGGCCATCGTAAATCCGTCAGTGATTTCCAGAGCAGATGGCAGCGTTCCGGAATCGAGAATGGCCTGCACGGCTGCGGCGGCGGCAGCAAAATCGGGGAAGGAGGCACCGAGCATGGCACGTGTCTCCGGATGAGGTATAAGTCGAACTGTAATCTCAGTCACAATGCCCAACATACCCTCGGATCCCACCGTTAGGGAGGTGAGGTCAAACCCGGTCGAATTCTTATGACAACGCCCGCCTGTACGCAGGATTTCTCCTGAGGCGAGGACGACTTCGAGGCCGAGAACGTATTGTTTGGTCACTCCGTATTTCAGGCAGCGTGGGCCACCTGCGTTGGTGGCGATGTTTCCTCCGATAGAGCATTCCTTGAGTGACGCAGGGTCAGGCGGGTAATACCAGCCATGCTCGCGCACCGCATCTTGCAATTCGCCCGTGATGACTGCCGGCTGAGTGACGGCAACCCCGTCCTGAGGACTGATTTCCAGGATGCGGTTCATCCTGATCAAGGAGATGAGAATACCCCCGTTGACTGGCACGCATCCGCCAATATGTCCGGTGCCGGTGGCGCGTGTGTAAACCGGGATATTTTTTTCCGAAGCAAAACGCAGGACCTTGGCTACGTCCTCAGTTGATTCCGGAAAAACAACCACATCGGCGAGCGCAGAAGCGTGCCACTTGTCGGAGGCATGTTCTGCGAGAACATCCTGAGCAGACGAAACCTGGTCAGCGCGGAGGATTTGTTCGAGTTCGGTCATGCCTGCCGGATTTGTTGGATTGCCTCTGCCATATCCGGAGCTCTGAATGTGGATGATCCCGCCACAAAAACGTTTGCACCGGCTGTAGCGGCGATAGGTGCGGTAGCCGCATCAATGCCGCCGTCGACCTGAATATGGTAGTTAAGATCGTTTTTCTCACGGTGCGTGACGGCGGCTTCAACCTTCGCCATGGTTTCGTGCATAAATGACTGACCACCGAAGCCGGGAACCACAGTCATCACCAGGAGCATGTCGATCTGGTCGAGAAACGGCAGAGCTTTTTCAAGTGGAGTTGCCGGATTGATCGCGAGCCCTGCCTTGCATCCAGCCTCGCGTGTTCGCCGCAGAGTTTCAGCCACATCATGCTCAGCTTCCAGATGCACGGTAATCATATCTGCCCCAGCTTCTACGAATCGCGGCAGGTAATGATCGGGACGTGAAATCATCAGGTGCACGTCGAGAAACACATCATTGGTCTCATGGATTGCCTGGATGATCGCGGGGCCAAAGGAAATGTTGTCCACGAAGTTACCATCCATCACATCGAGATGTAACCAGTCACCACCAGAGTGAATTGCGCGTGTTGTTTCCTCCTTGATCCTGCCAAAGTCAGCGGCGAGCAGGGATGGGGCGATGATGCGGTCAGTGTGGAGCCATTGCTTCATGAACAAGAGAGTGAAGTATTCGGTTTGAAGTTTTATTGTCAGATTACTGACGTGAATGACGATCTGCTGAGCGATTTTGAGCCGGACACGTTTTTTATGCAGCAGGCACTGCGTGAGGCGCGCAAGGCATATGATGCTGAGGAGGTGCCTGTAGGCGCCGTGGTGGTGCGTGAAGAAAAAATCATCGCACGCGCATGGAATCAAGTGGAGACGCTGAAGGATGCCACGGCGCATGCCGAGATGCTCGCACTGACCGCAGCGCAAAATGCACTTGGTGACTGGAGGCTCGATGGCTGCACACTCTATGTGACTAAGGAACCATGCCCGATGTGCGCTGGCGCGATCGTGCACTGCAGGCCGAACAAGGTGGTATTCGGCTGCCCCGACCCCAAAGGAGGCGCTGCCGGAGGTTGGATTAACCTGCTAGAATCCAATCCCCCGCTCAACCATCGCTGCGATATCGTCGCAGGTGTAATGCAGGAAGAATGCGTGGGGATACTACAAAGCTTCTTTCGTGAAGCTCGTGAGCGCAAAAAAACTGAGCGTTCTGAGCAGAAGGAAAATTAACCACCAAATAATTGGGTCCAATGGTTATTGTGTTGTCCCAGGCCGATGCGTTTATGCCCTGGCTTAAACATGTTGCGGTGATGTCCGGGCGAGAAAAACCATCCGCGGTTGGCAGCGAGAGGATCAGTGGAGCCCATGTAAATATTTTCACCGGAGGCGGTGGTACGAAAATTTTTTGCACGGTCCCATGGTGTCGTTTTCCCCTTCACTGGTGAGTTGTGTGCAAAAAAGTTGTGTGTCTCCATGTCCTTTGAGTGGTCACGAGCAGCGGCACAAAGCTTGGGATCGATTTCCAATGCGTTATATCCCGCGAGCAGGCGCATGATATTCGCGTCTTCCACACCTTTGCGTTCGGGTTCGGGCACCTTGGCTTTTTCCGCGGCCTTGCGGTTTTTCTCCATGACGCGCAGACCTTTGCGGTCAAGCCCGGACAGTTGGCGCATGTAATCTTCTTCGGCCTTTGTGACTGGCGAGAATGATGTGCTGTCGCTCGGGATGATGGCCGCCTTAATAAGTGCATCTCTCAACCCAGCGTATGCAATAAGTGAACGACGTTCCTTTTTCAGTGCTTCATCCGCAGTAGCTAATACCAATTCGGTATTGGGGATAAGCAATTTCCTGAGTTCGCTAAGTATCGTCATGCCTCGTTTCTTGAGGGCATCTTTCATAGGCCCGTCCGCCAATGATTTCATGGACTCCAGTTCTTTGCGCAAATCACGTATGTGCGTCTTATTTTCCCTGGTATCAGTACCTGCATTTTTTGCGTGACGCTGGAAATTGGAAATGTACTTCCCTGTCAGCCTGGGCCACGCGCGATTGACGCGCATGTAGAGAGCCTTGGTATCCTTAATAGGCAGATCATCTACGGAGTCATAGACTTCTGAAAGGTCCCCGCCATCATCGATTCGGGCTTTGACAGCGGCCAGAATCTCATCACCGGGGGATGAAGCATCAATCGTAGCTGACGATATCAGAGCTATTATCGTAACTAGAAAAACAGGAAATCGTTTCATCTTTGTATGGCGGAAAGCGATGCCAACCTATTGCTTTCGTTAAAAAAAGCAAGGGAAGCGCTGGAGCACTTCCCTTGCTGATAGAGTGTTGTGTTGAATTTTTCCAACTAGCGACAGATCCTGATGCTGCCGTAACGGGTGCGGTAACTGATTGAGCTCCGTCCATAGTGGCTACGGTAGCCATAGTTACGGGTGTTGCAGCGGTAGTTGGGTGACCTGTAGTGGCTCCTACAACGATGGCTGATCGGCACTCTGTAATATCGGTAAATTGGACGGCGGTGGCAGTCGAACCCAACGACTACTTTGCGTGTGTAAATAGAACATCCGCAAGAGGCGTGACCGCTAACGTATGTGTAGCTGTGGCCTACGTTGCAGGAGCGGGCTTCGGCTTTCTCGGGAAGAGCTATTAACCCGAAGGCGATGGTGGCGAGTGTAGCGAATAATGTTTTCATGGTTATTTTGTTTTGGTTGTTTGGGGTGTTCGCATACTTCGACGAGCCGTTTATCGAATATATTCAGAAAAAATTCACTCGTTCATGGATAAGAGGACTTTTCCATTGCGTTTACTTTCCTGAGCACGGGTAACCGCAGCGTGCACATCGGCCAAAACAAAGGTGGAATCAACAGGTTGCTTGAGCTTGTCCTGAACCATCCATTGCGCGAGCTGCAGATAGGCGGATTCCACAAATTCTTTAGTATTTTCCTTGATCCACTCAGTCATCCAGAAGCCGTGAAGCTGGATACCCTTGAAAATAAGAAATTTGTTAGGCACTTTGAGACTCATACGACTCATCGCCCCGTATGTAACGTGTAGCCCCTTGTTGCCAAGCGCGTCCATGAGTCGCAGGGCACTGTCACCACCCACAGCATTGAGTGCAAGCATGGGTTGCTTATCGCGGATCTCGTCGATGGACCCCTGATCATCCAACAAATTAAGATCTCCTCCGAGGTCATCAAG
>JARFPV010000374.1 GCA_029288115.1 Akkermansiaceae bacterium
GGTGAGCGTCTCACGCAAAATGTCCTCCTTGGTCTCCAGATTGAGCTGGCTTTCCACAATATTGTAGACCTTCACAAATCGATCCACCTCCTCGGACTTCACAGGTCGCCTGAATGCACGTGTCATGAATCGCTCAAGAACCTGTCGCAAATAGGCTTTCGGATCACTTTGCCGGAGCGGCGAGTCAAACAGGATACGGGTATGGTGCTCAGGCGGCCAGACGTCGGCTATGGGAGCCTCAAACTCAATCCACTCAACCACCGCACGCGGACGGGTCAGCGGGCTTTCCTGATCCTGCATTCTGCCATCATCAAAAATATTAAGCGGAGTCACCGCGATGTGCGGTGGAATGATCACCAGGTTACCATCGATTTTACCTCCACGGCGATAGCGAACCTCAGGAACCGACGGGTAATTCTCAATCCGACCGCGCATTTCAAAAACCTGGGGCTCGTCAACACTGTTAGTAAGCTCAACCATACCTACAGGCTCAATCATTCCTGCCGTATTTCCTGACCGGGAATAACCCATCCCGATACGCAGAGGCACATGGGAGTAACCATCCGGCAATATCGCGGACGCCTTGAAGCGAAGCCGGAACTCCCCCGTCTTCGGCCACCGGTTAATCTTCATCCCGTCCGCGGCAGAGCCTCTCCTATTTCCAGTGATGCTAATTTCATCGGGCTGCAGGCCATTCAGGGTCGAAGTGGTCGGTTTCCACTCCTTTTTGGTGCGGTGCACTTCAGGCTTGGCAGGATTCACAATAGCGGAGGCAAGCATTTTGCGAGCCGCCTGCTCATAACGATCCATTTGCTCCGTGCCAATGAGCATCATCTTGGCGGTATTGTTAAAATGATACGGCTTGACCGGGTCCTCCGGCAAATCCTTGATCAATTCCAGCTCGAAACCAAACAGATCACGCATCGTGTTCTGATACTCAAAATTCGTCAGCCTGCGAACCGTCGGCTCCTTAGCCGCCTTGCTTGCCTTGGTGACATAGTCCCTCAGCCCTCCCTCGATCCATGCAATGATCGCCGCACGCTCTTCATCGGTCGGCTGTTGGTCTTCTTCCTCCGGCGGCATCTCGCCGTGCTCAAGCACATCGATGATCAGCTCCCAGCGCTCAAGCTCCTGCCCGGCGGACAACTCACCATCCAGACTATGCACAGTGATCTTTCCCTTACTTTTATCCGGACCATGACATCGGACGCAATTCGTCTTAAAAAACGGCGCAACATGTGACTTGTAGCCGTCAATTCCCTTGGGAATCGGCGCAGTCTGGCCCTCACCACAAAGCATCACCACAGCGGCAACAACTAATGATATGATTGAGCTGGGCTGCTTTTTTATAAACGGATTTGCCATGTTATCATGCCGCATCGGGCAATTACCTAGCCGATACCCCCATCATTGAGCTTTTCTTTCAGGTGATGACAGCATGAGGAGCCCAGTTAAAGCAGGTAAAAGC
>JARFPV010000381.1 GCA_029288115.1 Akkermansiaceae bacterium
CGCAAGGCAGCCGTGGGAAGAACGGAGGTCTTGATAGCTAGTGTCGAACGTGCGCTCGAAGAATATAACTCGGACAATAGCACCTATCCTGAAGGCGATGGCAGTAAGGGCAGCACGGCAGAAGTTTACATGGCACTCTACGGTGATATCGACGGTGATGGTAAATCCGATTCCGGAGAGACAGTCTATCTGTCAATACTCGATCCTAATCTGTCCGGTAGTAAATTAACCGTGGAGAAGGAAGGCGACGATTACGTCATCGTTGATGCTTGGATTGAGCCGTTGCGATACCTCCGAGGAAATCCGGTAACGGCAGCCCAAATGAACCCTGACTTCGATCTGTGGTCGTTGGGAGTCGATGGCAAAGGCCACCCAAGTGGAGACACCAAGTCAAAACAAGACGATATCACGAACTGGAAATAACTCGTGTACTTATGCCCCGGCACTGAACTGATTGGTGTCACGTCTCCCAATTATTAGGGCACTTCATTTCAAATTATTCAAATGCGGAACATTCCGCTATCCCCAACTTAACCTCTATGCCCGAAGAATCACCCCAGCCCGAAAAGGAAACCTCGCAGCCCGAAGTCAAACCCGCAGCGGATTCCCCTCCCGAGCGTCCTGCTGTGCCATCGCCTGCTGAGGGGCCGTCATCCGAAGAAGCCGCGCCTGCCTCCGACAAGCAGCAGGGCGGTCAGGACCAGAATACCCAACCTAAAAAAACAGCTGGAAAGAAATCCGGTAAAAAAGCGGCCAAAAAAGCGGCCAAAAAAGGAGGTAAGTCAACGTCAGGGAACCGCAATCAGGACAACCAGCCCCGGAAGAAGGACTCGAATGATGATGCTGACTCTGGGAACCAGCCACGACGTGGACGCACACGTGGTAGGGGACGCCAGCAGCAGGAAGCGGCACCAGAACCGAATGTCAAACTGGACAGTAAGCTCGTTGCCAAACGCGCGTGGAAGATTTTTGTCGGCGAAGTCACCGAGGAAGGTCTTGCGCTAATCGCGGACAAGGATGCCCGTGAACTTGCCCGGCGCAGCCTGCGTGTGGCTGAGATCTATTCCCGTGAGGAGGCCGTATTGCTCAAAAAGAAGAAGGCCAAAAAGAAAAAGCCCGCAGCTAAGAAAGACACCCGCAAGGAAGACACCCGCAAGGAAGACAAGGGCCAAAAGGACGACCAGCCAACTGACAAGGGCTCCGCAACGGACTAACCCGTCAGCTCTCGTTTTTGTCCTGCTCTCTGTTAAGGTCCTCACCACATTTGCGGCAATAATTTGCATCGACGAGATGTCCGTGCATACCGCATCCGGGGCAGGCTTGAGAGGTATGGTTAGACTCCATGGCATGGCGCACCATGTCGCTGGCGACGATACCCGTGGGCACTGCAATAATGGCATAACCCGCCAGCACCATCATGGAGGTGATGAGCTGGCCCAATGGCGTTGTAGCCGTTAAATCACCATATCCCACCGTGGTGATGGATACGATCGCGTAATACACGCTGATCGGGATGCTCGTGAACTTCGTGCCCTCCACTCCACATTCCACGATATAGATTAGGGTGCCAGCGATCATGGCGAAGATCAGCATGGCAAAGAAAAACACCGTGATCTTGGCGCGTGATGCGAGTAGGCCCTGCATGATCGTCTCCCCACCACGCACATGGCTGACCATTTTCAACACTCGGAACATGCGCAGCAGACGCAGCAGCCGGATCACAGCAAAATGGTTCGCACCTGCGAAAATCAGCTCGATGTAGGCCGGTAGGCAGGAAAGCAGGTCCACGATGCCGTAGAAACTGAAAATGTAGCGCACCGGACGTCTTACAAGCCAAATGCGCAATACATATTCCAAAGTGAAAATCACCGTAAACGTCCATTCCGCCGCAATCAGGATATCGCGGTATTCCACAGCAATCGCATCGACGCTCTCCAGCATCACGGCGAGCACACTCAGGCCAATCACCCAGAGCAGTGCGACGTCAAAAAACTTGCCGCTGGGAGTCTCAGCCTCGAAAATAATCCTCCAGAGCCGTTGTTTGGCCGACTCGTTCGCGGGGTTTTCAGGATCACGGGGTTGTGGAGGCTTCGGCTCGTACACAGTGTGATCATGCTGGTTTACCAAGGATTTGTCAAATACCGCGTCAGAACTGGTGATGTGCGTAGAATTCTAAAAACTCTGGGAAATTTGGGTTGACATGCCATGGGCTGCCTCCTAGTTTGCGCGCCCCTCAAAGCGAGGTGGGCAGCGGTTTTGGAAACAAAACCACTTCCCTGGGAAGCCGGCGAACGAGACCAGATCCTATGGTCAATGAGCCACAAAATTAACCAACTACTCCAAACGAACCAACCATGAAAACCTTTTCAGCAAAGGCCCACGAAGTTGAGCGCAAATGGTATGTTATCGACGCCGAAGACAAGGTGCTCGGTCAGGTTGCCGTCGAGGCAGCCACCCTCCTGCGCGGCAAACATAAGCCCATCTTCACCGCACACGTCGACACCGGCGATTACGTCATCATCACCAATGCCGAGAAGGTTGTCCTGACCGGTAACAAGGAGAATGAGAAAATCTACACTCACTACACTGGCTACGTCGGTAACCAGAAGGTGGAGACTCCAAGTAAAGTACGTGCCCGCCGTCCTGAGCTTCTGCTCGAGCGCGCTGTCCGCGGCATGATCCCCCACAACAAACTGGGTGATGCCATCTACAAAAAACTCAAGGTTGTGGTCGGGCCCGAGCACGGACATGAGGCACAGCAGCCAGAGACATACGAAATCGGCTAAACCTAAAATTTTCTAACTTTAACTACATTTTCTCATGAGCGAAGCTACTACATATTGCGCCACCGGCCGTCGTAAGACATCCGTCGCCCGCGTCTGGATCACCCCAGGCACCGGACGTATCACCATCAACAAACGTCCCTTTGAGGAGTATGTCCCTACGGTGACTCTCCAGAACTCACTGCTTGAGCCATTTCAAAAGGCAAAGCTTTCTAATAAATTTGACGTCAAGGTCGTTGCCAAAGGCGGCGGCATGACAGGACAGGTCGGAGCGATCCGCCTCGGCATCTCCCGCGCCCTCTGTGAGCACGACGAGGAACTCCGCCCCGCACTCAAGGAAGCAGGTCTGATGCGCCGTGACCCACGCCAGAAAGAGCGTAAGAAATACGGTCAGCCAGGTGCTCGTAAGAAGTTCCAGTTCTCCAAACGTTAATCTACACCAGAACCCTAATAAACCATGTCAAAGCATTCATCACTCAAGACATCTGGCGGTGCCAGCGGAAAGCGTTCTGTGCTCAAGCGATTTGAACGTATCAAGCTGCTCAAGCAGCGCGGTCAGTGGAAGAAGGGCGCAAGCCCGATTGGTCTGCCAAAGACCAAGCCTGAAGCTTAAGCTTCTCCACAATCGATTTCAACCCGCCCAATGGAATCCATTCGGGCGGGTTTTTTTGTCAAAGTAGGACAGCTTTGTAAGCTGTCGCCAACTCAAGCCCTCAGCCCAAGGAGTAATCAACCCAAGGACTTGGAGTTTGAAACTTAAAACTGAAACTATGAGCACCGACTCCCAAGGAACCCGACTCAACAAATTCCTCGCCTCCTGTGGCGTGGGGTCACGCCGTGCCTGTGATGCGATCATCCAGGAAGGTCGCGTTTACGTGAACAACGCGATTTGCGATAATCCAGCGACACGAGTCACATCCGATGACGTAGTGCGCCTCGGGAAAAAGATCGTTACACCCCGGTCCACCGAAGTGGTTCTTTTCAACAAACCTCGCGGACTTGTCTGCACCGCGAAGGATGAGCTCGGCAGGGAAACGATCTACGCAGCACTGCCACAAAAATTGCACCATTTGAAAAATGTCGGTCGGCTCGATAAGGAGTCCGAAGGCATCATTGTGCTTACCAACGATGGGGAGCTAGCCCTTGAGCTTACCCATCCTAGTAAGAAGGTGGAAAAGGAATACATCGTCACGCTGAATCAGGCATTCCAGAACGAGGTGATGGATAGGCTCATCGCAGGTGTCCACACACCGGAGGGCAGGGCGGCGGCAAAGTCCGTGCGCCGACTCTCACCACGCCGCGTCAGCGTGGTGCTGGAGACGGGTCTGAAACGCCAGATTCGCTTGATGTTTGAAGCCGTGCACCTGAGGGTGACCAAACTGGTACGCGTCCGCATCGGGTCGCTCGGTGGAAGCGGGCTGGAACCAGGCGAATGGTACGCTCTCGAGCCGAACGAAATCGAGGCACTGAAAACAAATCCTAAGCCGCGCAAGCAACCCGCAGATGTTGAAAAAGCGAAGCGTCAACGGCCGGCAGCGAAAAAATCCCCTCGTCGTCCAGCCAGGAAATCGGCAAAAAAACAATCTCGTGGCAGATCATCAGGCCGTCCCCCCAAGCGGCGCAGATAACAGAAAAAGTATGATTGCCAAGTGGCACCGAATCGTTAGCTTTGACGGGCAATCCATTTACATCTGACCCATGAGTAAAAACATCGAAAGCCACCTCAGCGAAGACCGCGAGTTTAAGCCATCGAAGGAATTTTCCAAGAAAGCCCGGATTTCAAGCATGGCGCAGTACAAGCGTATGCACAAGGAGTCGGTGGAAAAGCCACACATCTTCTGGGCGCGTGAGGCAAAAGAGCTGCATTGGGACAAAAAATGGACCAAGGTGCTCGACTGGAAGGCACCTTATGCGAAGTGGTTTGTCGGTGGCAAGACCAACGCCTGCGTGAACTGCGTGGACCGTCATGTGGCGGAAGGCCGTGGCAACAAGGCAGCAATCATCTGGGAAGGTGAGCCTGGCGATAAACGCACCCTGACCTATTCCCAACTCCAGCGAGAGGTTTGCCGATTTGCCAATGTGTTAGAAGCTAATGGCGTGAAGTCAAAGGACCGCGTGCTGATCTACATGCCGATGGTGGTCGAGGCGACGGTTGCCATGCTTGCATGTGCTCGTATCGGTGCAGTGCACTCGGTGATTTTTGGTGGCTTCTCCGCAGAGTCGATCAAGGACCGGCTTGACGATTCGAAAGCATCCTGCGTGATCACAGCCGACGGCGGCTGGCGCCGGGGCGGTGTGGTTGACTTGAAGGTCAATGTCGATGAAGCGCTCAAGCGTGACAAACTGGTGAAAAAAGTCATCGTTCTCAAGCGAACTGAAAACCAGGTGAAAATGAAACGCGGTCGCGATGTCTGGTGGCATGATGAGATCGCCAAGGTGCCCGCAACACACAAGGCGAAAGCATTTGATTCCGAGCACCCGCTGTTCATCCTCTACACATCCGGTTCCACAGGAAAACCCAAAGGCATCCTACACACCACGGGTGGCTACATGATCGGCACCTACGCCACCTGCAAATACATCTTCGATATGCGCGATGACGATGTGTATTGGTGCACGGCGGACGTTGGCTGGATCACCGGACATTCCTACATTACCTATGGCCCGATGCTCAATGGCGTGACCCAAGTCATGTATGAAGGCGCGCCAAACTTCCCGGACTTCTCGCGTTTCTGGCAAATTGTCGAGGAGTATGGAGTCAGCATCTTCTATACAGCACCCACCGCTATTCGTGCCTTCATTAAGGCAGGTGATGAATTGGTGGAAAAACACGATCTGTCCTCACTGCGATTATTAGGCACCGTGGGTGAGCCGATCAACCCCGAGGCATGGATGTGGTATTACAACAAAATCGGTGGCGGACGTTGTCCGATTGTTGATACCTGGTGGCAGACAGAAACCGGAGGTATCATGATTTCTCCATTGCCGGGATGCACCCCGATCAAACCGGGAACTGCCACGCTGCCATTTTTTGGCGTGGATGCCGCCATTCTGGACGAGGAAGGCAACGAGTGTAAGGCGAATGAAGGTGGTAAGCTGGTCATCCGCCAGCCATGGCCAAGCATGTTACGCACCATTTACGGTGATAAGAAACGCTACCGCGACACCTACTGGAGCGACTACAAGGGCATGTACACCGCAGGTGATGGTGCCCGCCGTGACCGCAAGGGTAACTTTTGGATTGTCGGCCGACTTGATGATGTGCTCAACGTTTCCGGTCACCGTCTCGGGACTGCGGAGGTGGAGAGCGCGTTGGTTGCCCACAAGACGGTGGCGGAAGCCGCTGTGGTTGGTCGTCCACATGAAATCAAGGGTGAGGCGATTTCCGCATTTGTTACGCTGAAAGGCAGCGCCAAACCAAGTGATGCGCTGGTCAAGGAGCTGCGTAACCACGTTGGTAAGATCATCGGAGCTATCGCCAAGCCGGATGATGTCTATCTGACGCCAGCACTTCCCAAAACCCGCTCTGGCAAAATCATGCGCCGTCTTCTCAAGGAACTCGTCGCCACCGGTAAAGCCACAGGAAACATGACCACGCTCGAGGATATTAACGTTGTGAAAAATCTCGAGGCAATGGTGAATAAAAAATGACTTGAACCCACATCCGTCCGTCTATTCTTAACAGCACCTCATGAACAGTTCACGCTACCTCCTTGCAAGGCTTGCACTTTCCTTTGGTATCCATCGGAAAAATAAACGCCTGTCTGAGGCGGCCGATGAGATGCATCTGCTGCGCATGGCGGAGGAAATCCTGGGCTCTGACGTATGGGAACAGGCTGAGGATATCGAGAGTATCAGCGTGGAATACTGGTCGTTGCGGAAGCTCTCGATCCGGAAAAAAGAAATCGAACAGAAAGTCAACGAAGCTGGAGATGTCCTCGATCTCTCGCATGAGGAGCGAAATGCTATTCTCAGTAGATCAAACCAGGCCTGCTTGGCTCTTGAGAAAAAACGCGATGAGTTAGTCCGCAAGTCAGAGGCTTTGGTCGCGGAGCGTGATAACGTGATCTCGAAGGCGCGCCAACTGCGCCGCAAATTCGATGCGAGCCGCACTAAAATACAGGTGCTCAGCGAGGAAGAGGGAACTGCTGAAATCGTCCGCGATGAACGTCGTAAACTGACCAATTTCAAAACCGAGTTTTTACGCCTTAAGGATGCTCGAGACGAGGTGGGCGAACGTATTGCCAAGCTTGATGAACTCATCACGCGCCTCGAGGATACCATTGCCGAGGACCGTAGCCGTTTGCGCCAGGAGGCATCTGAGGCTTACCAGAGTATAGGCAAGGCAAACCGTGATGTTTCTCAGCTCACTGCTGAAATCGGGTTGATTGATTTAGAGATGCAAGAGCACTACTGTGAGGTGGGTCGACACGTAAGCAACCACGCAGGCATCGACCCTGTTTGCCGCCAAATTTGTAAAGATCACTCGCATCTTGTTGCTCAGATGCAGAGTCTGCGTAGTTCTATTGCACTCAATCATAAGCTCGCCGCCATGGCTGGAAACTGATTGGTTTTTGCAAATCTCGCGCTAGTATGGCAGTGCGATGGGATGTTTGACATGTGATGAGATGCGCCTGTTAGAAGAGCGTGCGTTTCAAAATGGTGCTACGCCGGAAGGCCTGATGGAAAAGGCGGGGATTGGCATTGCCCAAGCCATTCTGAGGCATTTTCCTGTGCCAGGGGAAGCAATCGCGTGCATTGGCAGTGGCAATAATGGAGGTGATGCATTGGTCGCACTGAAGTATCTTGCCGATGCAGGCTGGGCCACCTCAGTGCGTTGTTGTGCGGATTTTAATAATCTACGTTCGTTGCCGAGAAAAAAGTGGCGCGAGCTTGAGGGTCTCGACCATGAGGGTTCATGTGCCAACCGTGGATCAAGGATCATATTGGATGGTTTGTTAGGAATTGGGGCAAGTGGCCCGCTGCGCGATCCTCTGGATGATGCTGCGGCCTGGATGAATCATCAGCGGTGCCAGAAAGACACACATGTCATCTCGATGGATATTCCCTCCGGGATTAATGGTGATAGCGGCGAGCCATATGAAGGAGCGGTAATTGCCGATCTAACACTTACAGTGGGCGTGCCTAAACGTGGTCTACTAATGCCTGCTGCAGTAAATCACACAGGAAGTGTTGAGACCATTCCTCTGGAAGAGTTGCCGACCCCTACCGATGGCGATTTGTTTCTGAATGATGTTCACAGTCTAAAAGGGCTTTTGCCGAGGCGGGCTCATGATTTTCATAAGGGAAATGCAGGTCGCGTTGGTGTGCTTGCCGGATCGCGAGGAATGCTCGGTGCGGCTGTGCTGTGCTCAACGGCGGCATTACGTGCCGGAGCAGGATTGGTGACGCTTTTTTGTATGGAGGATATCTACCCCTTGCTCGCACCGATGCTACCTCCCGAAATCATGCTGAAACCGATCAGTTCACTGGGTGAAATCGAGGAGGGGGAATTTAATGCTTTTGCGATCGGTCCTGGGCTGGGACTGGAAACTCCGGATGATTCTGAATTATTTGGTCTGCTGAGCCGGATTTCTGCTCCTGTGGTCATCGATGCAGACGGACTGAACCGAATTTCCCGCGATGGAGTGGGCCGTCATCTCCGATCCAGTATGGTTCTGACTCCGCACCCAGGTGAGATGCAGCGACTGTTTCCCGATTCCGCCGAGATGGATCGCCTGGAGGTCGTTAGGAAATTCAATCAGCGATTTCCGGATGTGTGTTTGCTTTTGAAAGGTGCCCACAGCCTGATCTCACAGGAAGGATCCCCCATCTATGTAAACGGAACTGGCCACGCGGGCATGGCAGCTGGCGGTCAAGGCGATGTGCTGACTGGTGTGATCGCGGCACTTATGGGGCAGGGGGTCGTTGCAATGGATGCCTCTCGCATGGCTGCCTGGCTTTGCGGTAGATCCGCTGAGATGGCCATTACCCACGGATTGCAGTCCGCCGAATCGCTGCAGGCGAGCGATGTCATTAGTCACCTGGGTGGTGCATTTCGTGAACTCGGCTGATAGATTGCTTGACCGTTCGTGAGTTTTCCCCCCACTCTTCCGTCCGCCCTATGGCCAGTCCATCGACCAGTAAAAAATCCAAACCCAAGGCACAGAAGGATGTTCCTTGGAGCGTCTTGGTGCTCGATGATCCTGTGAATCTCATGGGATACGTCACGATGGTGCTCAAGAGGGTGTTCGGTTACAATGAGGAGCGTGCCGCAACGCTGATGCTGGAGGTGCATACGACCGGCAGGTCGGTCGTCTGGACCGGTGCTAAGGAGAAGGCGGAGTTCTATGTCCAGCAGCTCCATAGCTGGCAGTTGAAGTCAACGATGGAAAAAGCTGTCTAGTCACCCGTGTTATGAATGTCATTCCTACCCTCGAAGGAGGTCTCTCCATCCAGCCTGAGACCGAGGCTGACTGGATGGTTCTGGAGACAATAGCATCGGATATCGGACGACCCGCTCATCTTGCCGAGTCACTTGCTGATTTGATGGATAAGGAAAGCGATTGGGAGGAGCTTGTGGTGCCGGATCTGGAGCAAAATTTTAACGTGCAGTGTCGGTTTGTGCAGGCTGCCATTGAGGATGCCCGCAAGAACAACGGGCAGGCCGTATTCATCAAGGCGCACGATGCTGAGAAATGGTACGGCGCGATTAACCAGGCGCGGCTTTCATTGCAGGCACGGTATGATCTTCATGGTGTGGAGGATTTTGAAGACGCCCCAGCGGAACTACGCAGCGCCCATTTCAGGGATCGTTTTTACCTGACGCTTCAGGGGCTTTTGTTGGAATACGTGATGGGTGAGAGTGAGTGATCTCCGCACACAAAAACACCCAGCATGCTGGCCCTGCAGCATAACCGGGTGTGGTGAAATAATTGGGAGTGACTATCTTACTTGGTCAGTTCAGCAATCTTCTGGAAGCACTCTGCCTTGTCTGTGGCTAGCTTTTTGCCATCCTTGTCAATCAACACATAGAGGTTTGCCATACTATCACGGTTGAATTTCGACAGACCCGACTTACGTGCGTTCTTTGGTAGGACATGCGGCCATGGCATCTTGGCAGACTTCGCCCATTTAAGTGCAGCTTCCTCGCTTTGATCCATGCTGTAGTGGACCATTTCGACCTTATCGTTCCCTGCGATCTTGCTGTTGTATGACTTCACTAACTGTGGAGCTCCTGAAACGCAAGGTGGTCACCAACTGGCGGTGAAGTAGATCAGATAATACTCGGGTTTTCCGCTCAGGGTGTGATCCTTGAACTTGTCACCATCAAGGACAGAAAGTTTGTCAGCAATCTTTTCCCCGATTTTACCGAGTTCGTCATTACTCTTCGGCTCTGGCTCTTTACTCGCTTCTGCCTTTTTCTCATCAAGCCATTTGCGGTCGGCTTCAGAAAGCATGGAAATTTTGAAACGGACTTTTTTGAATCCTTTGGTGACGGTGACGAACTCGTCCGTGTGGCTAACGTAATCGCCCTTGAAGGTCTTGTTGCCCTCTGCGCTCGTCCACGTTCGGGCATGGAGGGATCCGACCATCATTGCGGCGGCTATCGTGAGTGTGAGTGTCTTTTTCATAAGTGGTTGTTAATACGACGTGATTCGATGTTCTGTTATTCCAAGAAACGTGGCTAGTGCGTGAAATTGTGCAGAAAAAGTCTGGGGTCTTGCAAATTTACTTTCCCTGAAGCAGGCTGCTGCCACCCGATGAACGGGTTCTTTTTTATGAAACAAGATCAGTCCCAGATATTATTCAAGCAGGCGAAGCAGATCATCCCCGGAGGAGTGAACTCCCCAGTGAGGGCGTTCCGGAATGTCGATGGCGAACCGTTTTTTGTACGCAAGGCTGAGGGCTGTATGATCGAGGATGTGGATGGCAACCGGATGATCGATTATGTAGGCACATGGGGGCCAGCGATCCTAGGGCATGCGCCTGAGTGTGTTTTGGAGGCTGTGAATACGGCAGCTCAAAATGGTGTGTCGTTCGGCATCCCCAATCCCTATGAGGTGGAGATGGCGGAGCTGATTGTCGACTGGGTGCCGTCGGTAGAAAAAGTCCGAATGGTGAACTCGGGAACTGAGGCGACAATGAGTGCGGTGCGTTTGGCGCGCGGGTTTACCGGGCGTGATAAAGTAGTGAAGTTCGAAGGCTGCTACCACGGTCACGTGGATAGCCTGTTAGTCGCAGCAGGTTCAGGAGCACTTACTCACGGTGAGCCGGATTCTGCGGGGGTGCCTTCAGCGTTTGCCGCGGAGACAATCATTCTTCCCTATAACGATTTGGATAAAGTGCAGGAGGTTTTTGCCGAAATTGGCGATCAGATTGCCGCCGTCATCGTGGAGAGCTACCCTGCGAATGCCGGGCTTATTTTTCCAAAGCAGGGCTACCTGCAAGGTCTGCGCGATGTGACAGCGGAGCACGGTGCGTTGTTTATTTTTGATGAAGTCATGACGGGGTTCCGTGTGGCGAAGGGAGGGGTGCAAGAACTTGAGGGTATCACGCCTGACCTAACAGCAATGGGTAAAGTGATTGGCGGTGGGTTGCCCGTTGGTGCATTCGGTGGACGTGCTGACATCATGGATTGTCTGGCGCCAGACGGTCCCGTCTATCAGGCCGGAACACTGAGTGGTAACCCACTTGCGATGGCTGCTGGCTTGGCGCAACTGCGTGAGATGGAACGCGTCGATGGCTATGGCAAACTAGAGAAGCTAGGTGCGCAACTTGAGGCGGGAATTCGCACGCTGCTCAGTGAAAAGGGACTGGCTTATGGGTTTAATCGAGTTGGCTCGATGTTCTGCCTGTTCTTCACTGATGAGGAAATTGTGAACCTTGATTCCGTGATGACCGCCGATACGGCAGCATTCAGGAAGTTCTTCACCTCAATGCTTGAGCAGGGGGTCTATGTGGCACCAAGCCCGTATGAAACGGGATTTATCAGCGTGGCGCATGGTGAGGAGGAAATAGCTAGTACGCTGGAGGCGATGAGTCTGGCACTGGCCGTTATATAAATATCGAAATATTGTGACTAATCGCGGTTTCTATCCGTCTACCAAATTGGAAAAGAAACCCGTTGCCATTATGAGTAAATTTACTATAGTCCGCCCATTCCACGCCGGGATGGTGGAATTGGTAGACACGCTAGATTTAGGATCTAGTGCCCTTTGGGCGTGCAGGTTCGACCCCTGTTCCCGGTACTTTTTTTCCATATCAAATAACTAAACAACTAACCTCATGGAAGAATTGAAAAAACAACTGATGGAAAAGCTAGGCCTCGACGAAGGCGTTAGCCAACAAGCAATCGATATGGTGCTCGGCTTTGTGAAAGATAAGCTGCCCGAAAACGTCCAGGGGTTCGTGGATGCAGCGGCCAACGGTGAGATGCCTGACAGCGGTGATCTGCTCGATAAGGCGAAAGGCCTATTTGGCGGGTAGTCCCGATACAACCTTTTGACACGCGCGCCGAGCTATTGGCTGGTGCGCGTTTTTTTTGCCTTCATTAAGGCAATCCTGATAGTCAGGATAATTGATACCAAGACTGGAAAAAGAGTTTGCTCACTGCAAGCTCGCTGGTTAGGTAATCTGTGTGATTCAGCAACGACGCATTTGTGGAAAGAGAATAGTGGTTTGGATGTCCGGCGCCATGGTGGCGTTGGGGCTTTGCTCGTGCTCGATAATCAATGAATTGGGCACCCCTACAGAGGCATCTTCGCAGGGTTCTGTGGGCTCGTGTCACTCATTTGTGGTTGCCAGTATGTATGAGGAAAAACTTAAACGGGAAGGTCTCCAGCATGATCTCTCTGAAAAGGATCTTTTCCTGCGTGTCTATTTCCGGGGTCTGGACGAGAGGCAGGAAATTCTCAGACAATTGACAATGTCTGCTGATCGTCCACTGCCGTGGACGTTCCGGGAAGGTGCCACTCTTGACCGTGTGGCGGCTCAGGTCAAAAAGCATGGAGTGCTTAGTACAGCCGAGGATCCTTATTCTCGGGCATTCAAAGCGGGATTACCCATGCAGATGAACCAGTTTCGTAACGCAAGGGTGGAGGTGCACCGAAAGGCGAGCGCCATGAAACAACGTCTTGGTAGGCCTCTAACGCGTGCCGAGAAAGCATCGATCGTGGATGCTCAGTATGCCTTGCTTCAAAAACAAGGCGTGATCGATGCTCTTCGGATCAAACAGGGGAATCGTGCCAATGTGCGTCGTTTTGCAGGAAACTTTACTTACAGGCAAGTGAATGCGGGCAGAAGCACGAGGAAGTTGCCTCACATCGTAAAACTTCTCGAGCAAGGGAGTGTGGGGGCCGGACTGGTGCAGTACCCTTGGACAAGCGGATCAAGACGCAGAGCCACCTCTGGACACGCCGTTGTTCTCCGCGATTATGATCCTGACACGGGCGAATTTGTCGTCACCAACCCGTGGTGGTTGGGGTCGTTCGGATTCAAGCGGCACGACCGGATTGAGGCGAGGGAGTTCATGCGCTACTTGGATACCTATGGGTGGCTTCAGGACGTTCGCCCTGTGGCAATGCGCAAGTCCGGGCCCAGTGAGGTTGCCGCAGCAAGGATTGCCAAGGGCAAGCGCGTGGGCAGCAGATCGACGGCTTCCAAACCTGTTAGCAAGCCGTCGGGCACTGGTTTCTTCGCCAAACTCTTTGCCAAGCGTACTGCAACAGAAGCAGCCACCAAAACCATTGTAAAAGTCCCAGATCAGGAAGCAACCAAAGCAAAGACAACCAAAAAAACAACGGCTGTTGCAAAAACGGACACTTCCAAAAAGAAGGGATTGCTGTATAAGTGGTTCAGCAAAAAACCAGCCAGAGCAACGACCGTGGCGAAGGCTAAGCCCGCCAGCGATGCTACGAAAACAGCGCCAACCAAAAAGGCAACTCCAGCTACGGCGAAGCCGAAGAAAAAAGGCCTGCTGCACAAGCTCTTTAAAAAGTCTTCTAAGAAAAAAACCGTAGATACAAAGCCCGCGACACCCGCGAAGAAAAAGGTCGTGCCTGCCAAACCTCAGCAAAGTGCCGAACCGAAAGGGCTTTTATATAAGTGGTTCAAAAAGAAAAAATCCTAACAGATGCATACTAAGAAACAGATTGCTATCGGCACGGGGTTGATCGTGGTCTTTTTTATCGGGCTCGGAGTTATAGCCGCGTCCGCTTTCCTGCCAGGCTACGCAGGTGAGCTGGGGCAGGCGTGCCTCTCCCTGATCACAAGCCCGTTCCTGATGGAGAGCGTGATCTTTTTTCTGGCGCTGACCATGCTGTTTGCCATCAACGGTTGGCGCCGGAATCGAGAAGGGAGCGATTGGGTAAAGCTAGATGAGGATGGTAAGCCTGTCAGAGAAGATCAAT
>JARFPV010000403.1 GCA_029288115.1 Akkermansiaceae bacterium
CGTTGATACGGACCTTCTGGAAAAAGAATATTCGCTCAAGGACAAGCAGCATGCAAACAAATGCGAGCACTACTAGCACCCAGACAAATGGCCCTCCTTCTTCTACCAACTTGAACATGCAGGGTAGTCTACACCCTAGTTCAAGAGATTCCAATTTCCAAATAAGGGAAATATGCCCTGAGCCCTAGTCAATCTCAGGCTTACAATAGAGCCAACGAAATGCGTCTTTGATGTCCTTGGCGATGATTAGCAGCAGCGGCAAGAGCAACAAAGTGATCATCGTGGCAAAAAGAATACCAAATGCCAGTGATGCCGCCATGGGTTTGAGAAATTGAGCCTGCACTTCGGTTTCGAGTAGAATCGGTGCGAGCCCAAAAAATGTTGTCAGTGATGTCAGCAGAATAGCGCGAAACCTGTTTGCCCCGGCCGTCTTACATGCTTCTAAAAAACTCACCCCCTCGGCACGCAAATCATTAACCCGGCATACAAGAACCAAGGAGTCATTCACCACCACTCCCGATAAGGCAAGGATACCAAACACCGACAGAATAGACACCGGCATACTCAGGAGGAAATGGCCCATAAGAGCACCAAAGATACCAAATGGAATCACCGACATGATGATCAGCGGTTTCACATAGCTCTTCAAAGGAACGGCGATAAGGATGTAGATAAAGACGATGGAAAAAGCAAAACCAAGCATCAGCGACTTCAGCGATTTGGCACGTTGCTCTGCCTCTCCACTCTGGCTGATGGAAATCTCCGGATACTTGGCAAACATGTCCGGAAAATGCTCGGCCCTGAGCCGGTCGATTACTTCCTCCGATGAGGTGTTCGCCTTATCCACACGTGCCTCCACGGCAACGATTCGCTTGTTATCATAACGTTCGATGGAGGCGAGCGACTCCGAGTATGTCGTGTCGGCTACGACTGAAAAAGGCACGATTGTACCGTCGGTTTTGCGCACCCGCATATCACGAAGCGTATCGAGTGATCCACGCTTATCGAGCGGGTAACGCACCATGACACGCACCTCATCTCGACCACGCTGGACCCGTTGCGCCTCCCTGCCATAAAAGGCGTCGCGCACATTGCGCGCCAGATCCTGGGTGGTGAAACCTGCCGCCTCCCCTGCCGGGGTCACCTCGTAACGGATCTCAGGCTTGCCCGAGTCAAAAGTATCCAGAATATCGTAAACTCCAGGGTAAGTCTCGAGGACTTGTTTCATTTCCTCGGCCGCCAGCTTGAGCTGGTCAAGGTCATCACTCTCGAGATTGATGACCACATCTCCACCAGGTGGCCCTGCCCTCGCTGCAAACGACAGCGAACGCGCACCGGCGATAGTGCCGACTTCCTTACGCCAGTCATTGATTATCTGGGCCGTAGGCAGAAGCTCTCTGGTTGATGAGCGGGTTAACTCCGCAGCTACCGCGGCTTGTGTATTCGTGCTCGACGAAATCTGGATTTCCAAAAATGGATCCTGTCCAAATTCCTTTTCATATTTTTTACCAAGCTTGCGTGCCGCCTCCTCAATATCGAGCGCCTGCTTGTGCAAGTATTCCACCGACTGCCCCTGCTCCAGAACCAGAACCGCGGATACATTATCCCGGTAGATGTTAGGGAAAAACACAAAGCGCAGTTTACCTGCTGGGAACAGCCCTATAACAACTATAAAAATTGCGACAAAGCCCGCTACAACCGCATAACGCCATGGGATGAGAAAACGGACAGTCGGTTGGTAGACATTTTCAACAACCCACTGCAAGCCCCCTGCAATCCTCTTCTGAAACCTCGACCAGGCACGCGTCAGAAAATTGCCAGGTTTTTTATGAACATCAATGTGAGCCAAGTGCGATGGAAGAATTAGCTTGGATTCAACCAATGAGAAAATCAGGCAGAAGATCACGGTGATAGCAATTTGTCCAAACACATTGCCAAGTCGACCGCTCACC
>JARFPV010000414.1 GCA_029288115.1 Akkermansiaceae bacterium
CGTCACGGTGTTCGTCGGCAGCGTCAGATGTGTATAAGAGACAGGGACAGGGGTGTCCACACTCCCTGTTTTTACCCGCTTCGTGGGCCTAAGGAGGAGGGACAATCCTGTCCCTCGGCAACCCAAGCCCTTACCAACAACCTATTGCCCGTCGTTATCCGGGTCGATATCGATAGGTCTAGGAACAGGAGGAGGAACAGACGAATCAACCTCAACAGGTTCGGCATCGACCACCTCACGCTGCTTTGCTTCGTCAATGATCTTCGCCGCCGCTTTCGGGTCGTCGGCGAGCTTGCCGAGGAACTCAGGTAATTCGATACCGACGTTCTTCGTCAGCTGGTGCAGCGGGGGTAGTGCCCCGACCAATCCGGAAACAAACTCGGCGGTGTCATTCTTACCGTCTTTTCCTTTTCCAGAATCCCACACGGTGACGGAATCAATCTTCAGGTTGGAAATCGCCTTGACCTGCTCTTCGATCAGAGCCGGAAGCTGCTCGGTGACTAACAAGAGTGTGGCATCGTCAGCCCCTCCGGAGGCCTTGACAATACTACCGAATCCTTGCGCCTTACTTTCCAGCGTGGCAAGCGTTCCCTTAGCCTCTGCCTCCATGACTGATTGAATACCGTCAGCTTCACCCTTCTTGAGTCGACGTATTTGCTCAGCCTCCGCTTCCGCCAAGGTTTCGATTTTGGCTTTTTCAATTTCTGCAGGAACCACGATGTTCGCATACTGGGTGGCTTTTTCACGAAGTGAACGTGCGGTTTCCGCTTTCTGCTCGGATGCATAGGCTTCTTCCAAAGCCTGCGCCGTTTTGACTTTTTCAGCGGCAATGGCCAGACGTTCGGCTTCGGCCTCACGCTCACGGCGAGCCGCATCGGATTCGGCCACCTTGATCTTCGCCAGGTTCTCACCCTCGACGGCGATCGCTTGTGCATCGGCAACGCGAACGCGCTGTTCTCTCTCGGCATCGTTCTTACCGATTTCACCATCACGCTCACGCTCTGCCACACTGACTTTCGCTTCGTTGATCGCCCTGGCAGCAGCCTCCTTACCCAAGGCCTCAATGTAGCCTGACTCATCGGTGATATCCTGAATGTTCACGTTGATGAGTCGGAGCCCGACCTTGGTCAGCTCCACCTCAACACCCGTGGTGATTTTTTCGATCAAAAGATCACGGTCTGCGTTAATCGACTCAATGTCCATGGTGGCAATGACCACACGCATCTGACCAAAGATAATGTCCTGCCCCAGCAGTCTGATCTGGTTGAGATCCAGACCCAGCAAACGCTCTGCTGCGTTTTCCATCACCCCGGGCTCGGTTGCCACACCTACAGTAAAGGTCGATGGTGTGTTCACCCGGATGTTTTGTTTGGATAGCGCACCCTCGAGCTTGATATCGATGGGAATGGGTGTCAGGTCGAGATACTGGTAGTCTTGAATAATTGGCCAGACAAACGCAGCACCACCATGGATACACTTCGATGACTTACCGCCACCGGTTTTACCATAGATGACCAGGATCTTATCGGACGGACAACGTCTGTAGCGTGAGAAGAAAAAGACGAGGGTTCCCAGAGCGACAACGATCAGCGAGACGACCAATATCAGGGGGAAGTAATTACCAGCGGCGACAATATGCAATGTGTTCATAGATTTAATAATAGGTTAAGTTTGGTTTGATTCTTTGAGTGGTTCGACAAGGAGTGTTCTTTCATCCACGAGCCCTGTGACGCGCACAGCCACGCGGTTTTCGAGTCTTTCCGAGTGATCTGAGATGGCTCGAACGGTAGAGACCCTTCCCTGCACCTTGACTTCAATTTGCCCAAGACCTTCGCGGTTAGGCGGGATGGGAACATAGACACTACCGACCTGGCCGATGGCATTTTCATAATTCATATTCCCTTCGTCGCGAAGACTGTGAAGCCAACGCATCATTAAAACAAATCCCAACAGCACACACAGACCCACGCCCGTGCCAGCTGCTATAGCAACCGCCAACGACCCGCCCATGTCCAGAACAGAAGCACCCGTCCAACCAAATCCGGTAAAAAAGGCACCAATACCGCGGATGGAAAACATACCCGTGGCACCTCCTTCTCCGGCATCAGTTATGTCCAGATCCAAGTCCGGCACATCCAGATAACCACCGGCTAACACCATGAGCATCTGAATAAAAAGAACCAGACTGGAAATGATACCAATCGCTACAAAGGTCTGCATTCCTGAAGGTTCGAGATTTGTCCACCAATCAATCATAGTCTACGCAAAGTTTAGGGTAACAGACTCTAGCGATTCCTACTTGTTGGGAAGTATAATTTTGATCAAAAATTATACCGCTCAATCCTAAACACTGGAATTGGCCTGTCACCGCCCCCATGCATAATTCATTCCGCCAATCTGGCAGCTACTGACGGCACAATAACCGCTGGCCGGTTGGATTTAGAACTTATCTGTCACCGCACCCGTCGAGGCGGAGGTCACGGTGTGGGCATACTTCGCGAGCACACCACGCGTGTAGCGGGGCTCGTAAGGTTGCCAGTCGGCCTTACGGGCCTCCAGTTCCTCGTCTGAAAGGTTCACGCTGATCCTGTTCCCGACCGCATCGATGGTGATTTCGTCACCGTCCTTGAGCAGGCCGATAGGACCACCCACATGGGCTTCGGGGGTGATGTGTCCAACAACAAATCCGTGACTACCACCAGAGAAACGACCATCGGTGATGAGTGCCACCTTGTCGCCAAGGCCACGTCCCATGACGGCACTGGTCGGCCCTAACATTTCACGCATTCCGGGGCCACCTTTTGGCCCTTCGCGGCGGATGACAATCACATCGCCATCGACAATTTTGCCTTCGAGAATAGCCGTCATGCCATCCTCCTCACAGTCGAAGACCTTGGCGGAGCCAGTGAAGCTATTACCTTCCTTGCCGGTAATCTTGGCAACAGCGCCCTCGGGCGCGAGATTGCCGTAAAGGATACGCAGGTGGCTGTCTTTCTTGATCGGGTTATCGAGCGGACGGATGATGTCCTGGTCGGCGGGATACTCAATCGGTGAGTTGGCGAGGTTTTCCGCCATAGTTTTACCAGTGACTGTTAAGCAGTCGCCATGCAGCAGACCTGCCTCAAGAAGCATCTTCATCAATGGCACCGTGCCGCCGATTTTCACAAGGTCGGACATCACATACCTGCCACTCGGCTTGAGATCCGCGAGCATCGGAACCTTTTTCCCAATCTCAGTGAAGTCATCGATATTGAGCTCAACATCACAAGCGTGCGCCATGGCAAGCAGGTGAAGCACGGCATTGGTGGATCCGCCGAGGGCAATAACGACCGTGATCGCGTTTTCAAAGGCTTTCCGGGTGAGGATGTCACGAGGAAGAATCCCCTTGTCCATCATGTTGAGCACTGCGGCACCGGCGTCAAAGCAGTCGCGCATCTTGTCCTCACCGACCGCGTCTTGCGCTGAGCTGTTAGGAAGCGACATCCCAAGCGCCTCAATCGCGCTCGCCATGGTGTTGGCGGTGTACATGCCACCGCAGGAACCTTCGCCAGGGATCGCATTCTCCGTGACTGCCTGAAGCTCCTCATCCGAATATTCACCGGCAGCGTGTTTCCCCACGGCTTCAAAAACCGAAACGATATCGAGGTCCTTTTCCTCCCCCTTGATGCTCGCGCAACCGGGCTGAATGGTTCCTCCGTAAACAAAAATCCCAGGGCGATTCAAGCGCGCCAGGGCAATGATGCAGCCCGGCATGTTTTTATCACAACCGCCGATGGCGACCACACCATCCATCCCTTCACAACCGATCACGGTCTCGATGGAATCGGCAATCACCTCACGGGAAACGAGTGAGTATTTCATCCCCTCGGTTCCCATGGAAATGCCGTCGGAAATGGTGATCGTATTAAAGACCACCGACTTACCACCGGCGGCGTCGACCCCTTTGGCGGACTCCGTGGCGAGGCGGTCGATGTGGACGTTACACGGGGTGACCTGGCTCCAGGTTGAGGCGACTCCGATCTGTGGTTTGGTAAAATCTTCGCTTTCGAAACCGACGGCGTGCATC
>JARFPV010000415.1 GCA_029288115.1 Akkermansiaceae bacterium
GCCACAAGCTTCCCAAAGATGGCGATGGGTGGAGGATCGTCACGGTGCGAGAACTGACGGGCGTTTGCACCGTTTCGATGTCTCCGTCACGCAATTCGGTAGTTTCCCAAGTCACGAGATTCTCGTAGTCCACAATGCCTTCCAGCACCTCCGAAGTACTTGTCCACAGCCCACTATCTGCCGTAACCGCAAAGGTTACAGTTGTATTCCTAACTCCGAATGCCGCCGTGTTTCTGGACTTGATAACTGTCTTTTTGGAGTCACTGGCCTTTTTGAACCTCATCTTCCCTCTAAGCACTTTGAGCTGGTACGGAGCGAGACCGCTCGAAAGGGAGTTGGTTATTGCCACTTGGCTTTTTGGGCCCATTTGGAAAATCGATTTGTCTTCACAGAGGAATTTCACGAATGATCGTGATCCTGTTTTCACTACGTCCCCCGCAATTATGCTGCACCCCTCGTTCAGAGGTGCGGTGCGACCGTCCCTGATAACAGATACAACACCTCTAGTCTTCAGGACGGTCGCGATTTGACCGGCGTCAGTTGGGAGGCAGCGAACTGGCAAACAAGGGTAGCCCCTCAAAGTGTCTGGGAATCCGGTCTTGTCGGGAAAATACCGGAACTCGAAATCCGTTAGGCCGACAAAGGCATCGTCCCCAATCGCTGGAGGGGCATCACCAGAAAACCAACACTTACGCAATTCTGAGCAGTCTTCGAAAGCGTATGCACCAATGCTGGTAACGGAGGCCGGAATTACAATGTCGGTCAGGGCGGAGCAATTTGCGAATACGCCGTCGCCGATGCTCGTAACGCTCGTTGGGATCTCTAGATCTTCCAAATTCAGGCAGTATTCGAAAGTGTAGTTGCCGATCGAGGTGAGGCTATTTGGTAGAGCGATGTCGGCCAGATTGTAGCAGTATTGGAAGACCTCGTTTCCGATGCTTGTGACGCTCGACGGGATGACAATTTGGGTCAGGCCAATGCAGTTCCAAAAAGCCCTCCGTCCGATGCTCGTCATGTCGATTGGCAGGACAACATCGGTCAGGCTGTGACAACTAGAGAAGGTCGACGATTCAAGACTGGTGACTCCTGGAGGGACGACAACAGTGGTCAGGGTGGTGCACCCAGCAAAGGCCCCTGGCCCAATGGTGTTGACACTGGAAGGGATGCTGATACTGCCCAAGCTGGCACAATTCCCAAAAGCACCTTGTCCAATACTGATGAAGCCGGGCGGGAGACTGATGCTGGCAAGGTTGCTGCATTCGTAAAAAGTGTACAATCCGAGGCTGGTGACCCCGGCGGGGATTGCAATGCTCGTGATGCTGCTGCAGCGGTTGAAAGCCTGTGCCCCGATGTTGGTAACGCCCAATGGAAGCGTAACGCTTCCCAAGCTAGTACATCCATAGAATGCGTTCCCTCCGATGCTGGTGACGCTGGCTGGGATGGAAATGCTGGTCAGGTTCGTGCAACCTTCGAAGGTTGCGTCTTCGATCCTGGTGACGCCGGTCGGAATCGCAAAACTCGTGAGGCTGCTGCAGCCATAAAACGCCCCGTTTCCGATGCTGGTTACGCTGGACGGAATCGTGACAGCTCCCAGACTGCTGCAGTTAAAGAATGTATTGTCCCCTATGCTGGTGATGCCGGAGGGTAGCGTAATGCTCGTGAGACTGCTGCAATCATAGAATGCAAATTGCCCGATGCTGGACACGCTGGAAGGAATCGAAATGCTTGCGAGGCTGCTGCAGCCATAAAACGCCCCGTTTCCGATGCGGGTTACGCTGGACGGAATCGAAATGCTTGCGAGGCTACTGCAGCCGTCAAACGCCCCGTATCCGATGCTGGTCACACTGGCCGGAATCGAAACACTCGTCAGGTTGCTGCAGCCAAAGAAGGCCTCGTAGCGTATGCCAACTACGGTCCAATTCGTCGGCACACCTCCGCGATCGAACACTACCATTGAGGGGATCGTCAGACTTCCCGACGTGGTTGGGGCGCAATCAATCACCACCGCGGTGAAGTCATCATCATTGAGGCCATACGTCAGCGCGCCTATGGTATTTGCCCTTGCCGCATGTGTCAGGCTGGCAGCGACCAGAACAAGAACGGTCAGACATGTTGCTGCCTGGCTGCTAATCCTGAGAGCGGTTGTGAATACACCAGCTGCGCCACCCTCTGCGCAAACGTAAGTCCTCGTTTTTAGTAATCTCATGTAAGTCTGTCGGCAGTTCAAACCAACGCCACAGGCGGAACTCGTCAGAATCACACGACCTCGCTGGTAGCGCCCTAGAAACTCTTCTAGATGCCTGGCCAAGGTGTCAAGACATGTTGACAGCCTCCACCAGCCTGCTAGCCTCCTCTTTGTGGTGGGACTCTCCTCCCCCCTCAGCCTGAAGTGGTTTAAAAACAACCGCTAAAACGCTGTATGTAATGCGGAGTGGAGAACAGGCGGCGCGCGCGAGCACAAACCCTATGTATTCAGGGCTTTCCCTTTCCGCTGCGCGCTAATCGTCGGGGCTGGCCGCGCACCCGGAGCGGCGAAGACACCCCCTACTCCGCCCAACGCCTGACCGGCAAGGCCCCCTACTTTGTCTCCGGTTTCTGGCCGATGGTTTCGGTGCGTTTGCGAAGGTTGCGCAGGAACCTGCGGGTGGCTGAGGTCTCGGGCGGCTTTTGCTCGTGGCTTTCTTCCGGAAGTCCGTGACGAGCGACCAGATCATCGTGGGTATGGTTCACGAAGACGGACCATCCCAAAGGATGGCGATTGCCGATGATTCGACGAACTTTTGAACCGACCTTTCGCGCGGCACGGGAACCGGCCTCGGCGGCCAGAATCACTGTGGATGGTGAGGCCTGCTCAAGAAACGCCTTCTCGTGTTCAATGCTGGCCTCTTCCTGCTGCACCTGAGCCAAGAGGCGCTTCACTCGCTCGATCCGCTCCTGGTGATCAGGGCAGTCACCACTGGCCTCGTTGAAATTCCGCTTAAGGGCCTTCTCTTCAATTTTGAGTGCCTTGAGCCGCTCTCGGAGCCGGTCTCCGGCGGGGTCATTGATTTTGGCGAGCCCGTCCTCAAGCAGTGTGAGTTTGGCATCGCTTTCGGCGATCCGGTGGGCCAGTTCCGGGTTCGGCCTCATCCTCGAGGTAATCGTTTTCATGAGATTACGGCGTCATTCCAAGCCTACCCTCCACCATAGCATCAAGGCGTCCAAATTCCCACACATTTCCGCCCATACCCCTCCCGACGCACCACAAGGGGCTGGTAATGAGCGGCTATGGCAAGGTGATCAGGAGACGCCCGGACCGCACTCACGGAAAAGCACGGCAGCCTGCGAGCACCAGACTCGCCCCATCCTACAGCATCTCGGGCTGCCCCAGGAGTCCGGCGACGCGGTTGAGGAGTTTGCCGGCATCCCCACCATCGACGACCCGGTGGTCAAAGGTAAGGACGAGATCGGCTTCGGTGGAGGGAATAAATGACTGGCTCTCCTCGGACCAAGTGGGGCGCTTGATGCCGGCCCCTACCCCCAGGATGAGGGTTTCGCTGGGAAGCGGAATGGGCGTCCCCCATTTCAATCCGAAGGTGCCGAAATTGGTGACAGTGGCAATGCCTCCTCCAATGGCTTCATCGGGCAGGCGCCTCTCCCGCGCACTCTGGACAAGCTCCATGTATTCATTGTGAAGCTGGCTCACTGTCTTCTGGTCGACCTCACGGACGACAGGAACGAGGACGCCATCGTCAACCTGCACCGCCACTCCGATATCGAAGGCACGCGGATGGACAATCTTCTCCCCGATGAGGAAACCGGCGGAGGTTGGCTCTGCGGCAAGTGCCTTGGCGAAGGCACAGAGGATGTAAAGTGTGAGCGGCGGACGTGGGTCCTGCTCCGAACGATAGGCCAGAAGCTTGTCGATATTGACGGGCAGGCACACTGTGGCGAGTGGGCGGCTCCAGCTGCGACGCATCGCGTCGGCCACCGCCAAGCGCATCGGTGAGGCCTTGCTGGCGGGCCACTCGGAAATGTAGGACAGAAAGGACTCCAGGTCCTCGACGGTGACCCGTCCCCCGGCCCCACTGCCGGTGATGGCAGAGATATCGGCACCCTGAAGCCCCAACTCATCCATCCGAGCCCGCATGCGCGGAGAAATGTAGTGGGCCCCCTTGGTTCCCGCGGGCACCGGCAAGCCCTGAATACTGGGCTGCACCTTGTCGGGCATGGGCGGTGGCGCCATCATGCCATCGGTGGCCGGATTCGCATCGTGAACGGACTCACTGACCGCGGGGGCGGGAGCTTCCTCCACGGGGCTAACCCCGGTTCGCAGGGCCTCTTCCTCGCTCACATCGAGAATCCCCAGGGTCGTGCCGACCGGATAGGTTTCTCCTTCTTCGGCGAGGATGCGGAGGACCTTGCCGCCACAGAGGGTGGTGACTTCCATGGTGGCCTTGTTGGTCTCGACTTCGATGACCTCCTGGTCGGCCTGCACGGTGTCGCCCGCGGCAATGTTCAGTTTCACCACGGTCGCCTCGGCGATGGACTCGCCAAGCTGGGGCATGAGGATGGGTATTTCCGGCATGGTGGAAGAAAGCTAATTGAAATCAGAAGCGGAGGACCTGGCGGATCCGGTCACAGATGGCATGGTGGGTAGGCCGGTGGACCTCCCAAAGTTTGGGGTGATAGGGCACCGGAGTGTCGCGGGCATTCATTCGCTGAGGCGCGGCATCGAGGAGGTGGAATCCCTCGGCGGCCACCCGGGCGACCACCTCGGCGGTGACCCCGCCCCAGGGAAAGGACTCGCCGAGCGCGAGAAGGCGACCGGTACGGGCCACGGACGCCATTATGGTATCGGTGTCGAGAGGCTTCACGCTCCGGAGATCGACCACCTCCACTTCCCAGCCCTCCTCAGCCAGCACCTCTGCCGCCCGCAAGGCCTCATGCACGAGCGCGCTGTACGTCACCACCGTGAGGTGCTTGCCGGCCCGCACGATACGAGCCTGGTTGATCGGCGTGGGCTCGCGATCGATTTCCGGTTCCTTGAGCCAGCGATAGAGGAACTTGTGTTCACAGAAGAGGACGGGGTCGTCCAATTCGACCGCTTGCCTGAGCATGGTGTAGGCATCCGAGACAGTCGCTGGAGTCAACACCACGAGACCCGGATACTGCGCGTAGATGGACTCCATCATCTGGCTGTGGAAGGGGCCAGATCCAGGGGTGCCTCCAGAAGGCAGGCGGATCGTTATCGGGACCGGAGTTCCAGTGCGGTAGTAATGGGTCCCCGCATGGTTGACGATCTGGTTGAAGGCAACCGAGGAAAAGTCCGCGAACTGAATTTCAACAATCGGCCGCATGCCCTCGAGGGCAGCCCCGATAGCCATCCCGACCATGGCATCCTCGCTGATCGGCGCATCCACTACCCGGTTCGGATACCGGTCTTTGAGGGATTTGGTTGCCTTGAAGGCACCCCCAAAAGTGCCCACGTCCTGTCCGTAAACAAAGACGCGCTCGTCCTCGCTGAGGAGATCCTCGTGCGCTTCGTGGATGGCGTCGATGTAGGTAACTTCGCTCATGACTGCCGAGTCTAGGCCGACGGTAGTTCCGGGGTTGAAT
>JARFPV010000418.1 GCA_029288115.1 Akkermansiaceae bacterium
TCGACGCACCTGGCGGCACCATTGCCACAGCAAGTGACGATCCTTACGGCCCAGCATTCACCCCGGGAACCTTCCTCCAGACAGTATCACCGAGCACATCCTTCTTTAGTAGCTATCCCAAGGATGATGACCAACCGAGCAAGATCCTACCCGACTACACGGATGTGAAAGTCATTTCCGCAAAAGACTCCTACGTCAAAGTGGAAGTGGTGGATACCGGTGAGGTGGGTTATGTCCCTGCTATCATGCTCGGTGAAAAGCGCGCTCCTGATGAAATTCCTGAATCTGGTTCGCCCACGGATGTCCCAGGTGATGTTGCTCCGGATCCTGAAGTTCCTGGTTTGGAGCCACCAGTCGAAGACCCCGGAGCAGCACCCGCACCTGAGCCCGATGCCCCCATCAAACCCGGCGCAGCTCCGGAACCCGAGAACAAGGGCCTCGAGCCACCCAAAGTCGTCGACCCCGCAACTCCTGCCGAGTAGCCCAGGGAATGATTTTTCAAGGCGACGGCGTCCGGCGGGATGCCGTCGTCTTTTTTGATGATCGATCTTTATTGCATGGCAAGATGCAGCAGTTGTTGCTAGCTCTACCACTGTAGACAAGGTATTAAACACACGATGAGTGATTCATTTTCAGAGTTCGGGCAGCGCCTTTGTATGGGCAGCGGCATTGAAGAACTGATGGATGATCTGGGCAATGCACTGGCGCTCGGAGGACCCGACACCCGGATGCTTGGCGGTGGACAACCCGCACACATCCCCGAGGTCAATGCACTCTGGCGCAGACGGGTTGAGGAAATCCTCGCCACACCCGGCGAACTTGAAAAAACTCTCTCAAACTACGATCCGCCACGCGGAAATCCAAAATTCCTTGAAGCACTCGCCGAGCTTTTCAACCAAAGTTTCGGCTGGGATATCAGCGCAAAAAACATTGCCATCACCGCAGGCGGGCAAACGGCATTTTTCTTTTTGTTTAACGCACTCGCTGGCAAGTTTCCTGACGGCAGCAGTAAAAAAATCCTCCTGCCACTGGTGCCGGAATACATCGGCTACGCGAACCAGTCGGTTGGCTCCGATATCTTTCGCGCAGTCAAACCCAAGATCGAAAAAATCGGCGAGCATGATTTCAAATACCGGGTGGATTTCGACAACCTGCAGGTGGATGATGACGTCGCCGCCATCTGCGTGTCGCGCCCAACGAACCCGACCGGAAACGTGCTCACAGATAACGAGGTGTCACGCCTTGCCGCCCTCGCCGAGGAACACGGCATCCCCTTGATCATCGACAACGCATACGGCGCTCCATTCCCTAACATCATCTTCACTGAGACGACACCAGTATGGAATGAAAACATCATCCTCACGCTGTCGCTCTCCAAGATAGGGCTCCCCGGCACACGCACCGGCATTGTGGTTGCGCGCGAGGACATCGCGGCCGGGGTCGCTTCCATGAGCGCGATTGTCGGGCTGGCAAATGGCAACGTCGGCCAAGTCCTGATGGAACCACTCGTCCGCAGCGGTGAGATCCTTTCACTGAGCAACGACACCGTTAAGCCATTCTACATCGAAAAATCCCGCCAAGCACGCGAGTGGGTCGAGGAATTTTTTGACGGCTCCCTACCCTACCGCGTCCACGCTCGTGAAGGCGCGCTGTTCCTCTGGATGTGGTTCGAGCGGCTACCCATCAGCTCGGCCGAGCTCTATGAACGGCTGAAAAAGCGTGAAGTGCTCATCATTTCCGGCCATTACTTTTTCTTTGGGCTGGACGATTCCGAACCATGGCAACATCGCGATGAATGCATCCGAGTGACCTACACGATGGATGAACGCACCGTACGTGAGGGCATACATATTATCGCCGAGGAAGTCGCCAAGGCATACGCGGAAACACCGAGGGATGCCTGAAACAAATTCCACTACGACCACCGCTCTCTAGGCAGAACATGATACGCATCACACGCCATCTGGCCGCCACTCTATTGCCGATATTATGCCTCCCGCTCCAGGCCGGTGAGGAGGCCGTGTGGCACACAGATTTCGCGGCAGCAGAAAAAAAAGCGGCTAAGGAAAACAAGGATTTGCTGATTCATTTCGCCGGCTCCGACTGGTGTGGCTGGAGCATGAAATTAGGAAAGGAGGTTTTTCATCAGGCTGCATTCAGCGAGAAGGCCAGTAAGGAGTATATTCTTGTCAGGCTCGACTTCCCTCGCCGGAAGGCACTCGCCCCCGAGTTGGTGCAGCAGAATGCCGTTCTGAAAAAAAAATACAACGTCACGTCGCACCCTACGGTTATCTTGTGTGACCCGGCCGGCAGGCCATACGCCCGCATCGGCTACAAGGCAGGTGGACCGGAAAAATATCTCACCCACCTTGAGAAACTCAAAACCCGCAAGGCTGAGCGCGACACTGCATTTGCCTTGGCAGAAGGACTTGAGGGGAAGGAAAAGGCACGCGCGCTCGAAAAAGCACTGGCATCGGTGCCCCGCACCTCACTCTCGTATTATGAGCAGGAAATCGCAACAGTGCATGCCGCCGACCCCGACGATGTCAGTGGTTTTTACAACCGTTACTTGATTCAAAAAACAGCACTTGAGCTACGGCGCATCGCCATGCCTCTCACTATCAAGGGCAAGCATCAGGAGCTTATTCAGGAAGTGGAAAAATACATCCTCGAACACAAATTGGAAGGTGAAGCACTCCAGACGGCAATGCTATTCAAGCTTACCAGCCACTACCTCTCGAAGAATCAGGCAGCCACGTTAAAATGCGCCGATGAGATTATTGCCATCAACGACATCAACACACCTGGTCGATACGCAGCTATGTTTAAGAAGCGTATCAAAAACAGATCCATTAAGAAGTAGCCCGCGCTTAATACCGAAAATTTTGCTTCGGAATAGGCTCTTTCCCGTGTTTAACTGATCGACATGTGGATTTGGTCCAAACTTTCCGGTATCCAGTGGATGGATGCCTGGGAAGATCGGTTCCACGGCAACCCGAATGCCGTGATCTCTAGGCTGAAGACCCAGAAGACGATTCGCGTGGAGGTCTACACGGACACCGAAGCCGAGGCTCAGGAGATCAAAAAACTATTCGGCGGCAGCATCCGTAAGCTCGTTCACAAGAACTGGGCACTGGTTAAAGAGCCAGAACGCGCACCCATCCGCATCCGCAGCTCACTGATTATCACGGGATCACGGGAGGACAACGCTGTGGATAAACTCGCCAAAGAATTCCCGGGCAGGCACATCATCCGAATTCCTGCCGACATGGCGTTCGGCACCGGCGACCACGCCACCACATCCACCTGCATGAGGATGCTCGTCGACGTCGCCAAAGAAATGGGCACCACACCGTGGGATATGCTCGACCTAGGAACCGGCACTGGTGTGATTGCCATCGCAGCACGCAAGCTGGGTGCCAATTCATGCCACGGCATGGATTTCGATCCGCAGGCAGTGACGGTCGCCCGCCGCAACGTGCGGGCAAACCATGTCGGCAAGATCACCATGTCTGAAACCGACGTTCTCAAGTGGCAACCCGACCGCCAGTGGCCGGTCATCGTGGCGAACATGTTCTCCACCATCCTGCAGCAAGCATTTCCGGTGATCTCTTCAGCGCTGGAAAAAGACGGCCACCTCATCGTTTCCGGCATCCTTCGGGATCAGTGGGAAGAAACACGCGAGGTAGCACGTCAATGCGGACTGGAATTCGAAAAAGTCGTCACCAAGGGAAAGTGCGACACCGCCCGAGGCGGTCACCGGCACTGAAAACACAAAAAAGTACACAAACTCACGGCATTACACTTGCATCGGCAAAACTATCCGCTAACTAGTCCCCATCGCTCCGGAGGGGGGTGCCCGTGGAAATCACCTGTGTCCCCCGTTTCGGGACGTGATTCGTCATATTTCGACCTTATTTCCACCACAAGCACCATCCAAACCATCATGGACTCCATCTCAGCACGCGTAGCCAACGTCGCCCCCTCACTCACTCTCTCAGTCACGAACCAAGCCAAGGCGATGAAAGCCCGTGGCGAAGAAGTTTACGGACTTGCCGGTGGCGAGCCCGATCAAGACACCCCTGATATCATCAAGCAGGCTGCCGTCGAGGCACTTGCCCAGGGCAAAACCAAATACACCCCCGCAGCCGGCATCCCTGAGCTCCGCGAAGCCATCGCGAACAAACTCAAGGAGGACAACGGCATTGAATACGATCCCCGCCAGATTGTCGTCAACAGCGGTGCCAAGCAGTCCTGTTTCAATGCCATCCTTGCTGTCGTAGAAGAAGGCGACGAGGTCATCATCCCCTCCCCCTACTGGGTGAGCTACCCAGAAATGGTCCGCCTTGCTGGTGGTGTTCCCGTGCTTGTTGAAACAACGGCAGAAAACAACTGGAAGATCACACCCGAGCAGTTCGAGGAGAACATGAGCGGCCTGACGAAGATGATCATCCTGAATACTCCAGGAAACCCAACTGGCTCCGTCTATTCAGCTGATGAGCTTCGCGCCATCGGTGAAGTCGCGCTCTATGAGGACATCATCATCCTCTCCGATGAAATCTACGAGCACCTTGTTTACGGTGAAACCAAGCACACCAGCATCGCATCACTCAGCAAGGACCTCTACGACCTGACTATCACTGTCAACGGATTCTCCAAGGCATACTCCATGACCGGATGGCGTATCGGATACACCGCAGCTCCTACCGAACTTGCAGCTGCAATGTCACGGATCCAAGGGCACACAACATCAAACGCAACCAGCTTTGCGCAATACGGCGCACTCGCCGCTCTTGAAGGAGGTAAGGACTTCATCAAGGACCTGAATGCCGAGTATGACGTGCGCCGCCAATTTGTCCTGGCCCGCCTGAATGCCATCCCCAACATCAAGGTCACCGAGCCAAAGGGCGCGTTTTACTTCCTCGTCGATACCGAGCAACTCGGACTCAAGTCCGTCAACCTCTGCGACAAGCTGCTCAACCGTTACCGTGTCGCCGCCGTTCCAGGTATCGCATTTGGAAACGATAACAGCATCCGCATAAGCTACTGCACTACGCTTGACGTGCTCAACGAGGGACTGACCCGATTTGAGGAGTTCTGCAAGGCGCACTAAGGCTTCGCAAACTCGAATATTAAAATTCTAAATTCCAAACTAAGCGCGGCGCACATTGAGTGTGCCGCGTTTTTTATGGGTAGACGACATGATCTAACACCAACCCATCTGACGGCGCACAGAATGGGGCCCGTCCGTGGGGGAGATCCGCCGGCTGATCCAAGAGAGAGGTAAGGTCATCGAGTCGCAACCGTCCCTGTGCCGCATAGACAACCGACCCTGTCAGCAGACGCGCCATTTTGTACAAAAACCCGTTTCCGGTGAAAATGATCCGGTAGCCGTCATCGGTCGTTTGAAGCTCGGCATTCTCGATCACACGCACGTAGCTTGTCTCATCTGTCTCGTTGCCGCGCATCGCAGCGAATGCACGGAAGTCATGCTCACCGTGGACGAGTTCAAGCGCCCGCTCCATGGTTTCAGGGTCGAGCTGGCGAGGCAGATGCCAGGCCAAGCCAGCTTTCAATGGAGGCAGCACGGGAGCGAGGCACAGGTCATAGGTATAGGTCTTGCTTACGGCTGAAAACCGGGCATGAAAATCGGCAGTGACTTCCTCGCACGCAATGGCACGGATCGTTGCCGGCAACTTGGTATTCACCGCCGGCACCCAGTTGAATGGATTCATGCTCATCCCATCGGGGGCATCAAAGTGCGCCACTTGACCAGCAGCGTGCACACCGGCATCCGTCCGCCCCGATCCATGGACGCGAACATCTTGTTTGGCCACCTCGGACACCGCCTTTTCCAAATGGTCCTGAACAGTATTCCCATCCGGTTGTTTCCCCCAGCCGGAGAACGGCCTGCCATCGTAGGCTATGGTCAGTTTCAGTCGCACACAGAAATCCTACCCACGCACACAGATAAAAACAACAAGGATAGATTGGGTAACAAATATTTCTATTCTCCCACCCTAACAATCCGAGCTGCATTTTGAACCACGAAGTCCAGCCAAACGACATGCTCGGGAATGAGTTCAGGAAATTTATCAGCCCACTCGACAACGACGATCCCATTGTCATCCAAATACTCATCCCAACCGATGCGCAGCACTTCGTCCTCGGTTTCCATACGATAAAAATCGAAGTGAAACACCGGCAACCTACCACCCGTGTATTCATGTGCCAAAGTAAACGTCGGGCTTGTGACCATCTCCTCACACCCGAGCCCGGCAACCACCCCCTTGGTGAAATGTGTTTTCCCAGCACCCAGTCCTCCACGCAAGGCTAGTAATTCACCTGGCCGAAGACTTGCTCCGATCTCCTCTCCGAGTGCGACCATCGCCTCAGGGGACTCAACGACCCTCTGCCAATCACTATCCAACATCATCGAAGTCACTCAGGTTTTCCACCGAAACCGTGGATCGCGAACCCGACGATGTCGGCAAGCATTTCCTCGCGGTCGATATCCCCGACATCTGCCTGGCCACCCGCACTGAGCTGCAATGCCAGCTTTCCGAGACCATGGTAATACACGACCGTCCCCGAGGCGAACACGATATGTTTGACAATCTGAACTGGCGAAAGGTTCGGGTAATGCACCAGAAATGCTTTTGCAAAAGTTTGGAAAACCTCGGTGTAAAGATTACGGCTGACCGAGGGGATTGTGTAGTCGCTCTCAATCAAATAACGGGCAACAAGACGCAACATCAGACCCGCTGTGACATCACACTCTTCCGGCAATACCACGGGCCGCATAAAACAGGTCATGACGCGCTCAAGTGGAACCTTTTCCAGTGCACCGTATTGCTCGATTGCCCCGTTGAGTAGCCTAATTCGGTACTCGTTGATCGGATTCATGCAGCGTTTGACCGTTTCCTGAATCAATCCCTCCTTACCGCCAAAGTGATAACTCACGCTTGCCAGATTGACCCCAGCTGCCGTCGTTACATCGCGCACAGACACATCCTCGAATCCTTTCTCAGCGAAAAGATCCCATGCTGCATCCAGAATTTGCTCTCTTGTTTCCACGGATAGTTATAGTAATCGCCTACTTGGCTTGCGGTCAACCACTATTTTAAACGATCGTATAAACCCTCAAAGAGCAAACTCTCTGCTTCTCTTTCAGGAACCAATCTGTCCATTCTTAGTCCATGCCGGAGGCGAACAAAACAGACATTCAACTTCACCTCCTCGATTGCCTGAAGGGGATGTGTGATATGAAAAAGGGCACCATCGATCTGGTGGTGACCTCGCCACCCTACAATCTGGGTATCGACTACTCGACCTACAAGGACACAGACGACCGCTCAGCCTTTCTCGCCTGGTGCATGGACTGGGCACAAGCGGTGAAGCTTGTCATGACAGACAACGCATCGTTCTTCCTGAATGTGGGAGCAGCACCGAGTAACCCCCTGCTTCCCCACCAGCTTATCCTTGCACTGACAGAGGGAAACGATCCCGTTTTTACACTCCAAAACACTTTCCACTGGGTCAAGTCCATCTCCGTTGAGACCAAAAATGGGGAAACCGTTAGTGCCGGGCATTTTAAACCGATCAACAGCAAACGATTCGTCAACGACTGCCACGAGTATGTATTTCATCTTACCAAAACAGGTGATGTGCCGCTTGAACGGCGCAGCGCAGGCGTGCCTTATGTTCACAAGTCTAACATCAAACGCTGGGGGCACACAGGCGGTGAGGACAAACGCTGCCGAGGCAACACCTGGTTCATCCCCTACGACACCATCCAGAGCCGCGACAAGGAAAGGCCGCACCCCGCGACGTTTCCGGTCGGACTTGTCGAACAGTGCATACGCATCCACGGAGAAGGGCAAAAAACACGGCTGTTAGACCCCTTCAATGGAATCGGAACATCTGCCGTGGCCGCAGTTCGCTCAGGCATTGCATCCTACACCGGGTTCGATATCGATGAAGGCTATCTAGAAGTCACCCGCGAGCGCCTGATGGAGGAAAAAAACAAATCCGCACATCCATCCTAATAAAACCTTATCATTATTCAAAACTCAGACCTCATCATTCCAAAGCTCGCTTTGGCACCCATGCAGGACGTGACCGACCTCGCCTTCATGCGGGTGATGCAGCAATTCGGTGGCCCAGACTACTATGTGACCGAGTACTTTCGCGTGCACAGGGACTACAAAGTGGAGAAAAAAATCCTGCGCAGCATCACCGAAAACAACACCGGTCGACCAGTCTACGCACAGCTCATCGGTCAGGACATCCCGGCGTTGACACGTGTTGCTCGGGAATTGATGGAGCACTCTGTTGCCGGCATCGACCTGAATCTCGGCTGCCCCGCACCGGTGGTCTGCCGCAAGGACGCCGGTGGAGGCCTACTACGCAAACCAGAAAAGACAGAACACATCATCGCTTCTCTGCGCGATGCCATCCCAGGCAAATTCACCGTCAAGACGCGCGTGGGATATGAGTCGCACACAGAGTTTCTCAAACTTCTGGAAATGTTCAGCCGTCACGCCATCGACATCCTAACAATCCACGGACGCACCGTGAAAGAGCGTTACCAGACGCCAGTGCATACCGATTGCATACGTCACGCAGTAGAAACAATGCCCTGCCCGGTCATCGCAAACGGTAATGTTGTCGATGTTGAAACCGGAATTGGATTGTTAAAAAAAACCAAGGCACACGGTCTGATGATCGGCAGGGGCGCAATCCGCAGCCCCTGGATTTTCAGCCAGATTAGATCGGCCGTTTCCAACCAGCCCGTCATGCGGGTCACTCGCTCTGACCTCTTGGCATACATCACCCTGCTCTATCAGGAAATTGCAGCGCACACATCTGATTTTGATGAGACCAAACACGTGCACCGAATGAAAAAGTATCTTGTCTACATCGCACAAGGGCTTGACGACGATTTTGAGCACCAAATACGCCGTGTCACCACCGCAGAAGCATTCCACCACACCTGCAGTGAGTTTCTTGACAACAACGAGCCCGTACCCACGCGCCCGCCTGAACGCTCCAAATTGTTCTGCGGATTCAATGCATTACGAAAGTAGCTGCATCTTCCGCCTTGCTTCTTCTACCTTTTCTCTTACTCCTTAATATGTGAGTGACAACGCACCATCACCGCCCGAATCACCATTGATCCGCATTCGTGGGCTGCATAAACATTTTGGTGACTTGCACGTGCTGCGCGGGGTGGATCTGGATATCTACCGTGGCGAAACCGTATGCCTGCTTGGAAGCTCAGGCGGCGGCAAGACGGTGCTCGTCAAACATATGGTGGCACTTCTCGAGTTTGAAGAGGGCAGCGTTCAAATCGATGGTGTCGAGCTCTCGAACCTCTCCGAACGAGCCCTGTCACCCATCCGCAAAAAAGTCGGTATGATGTTTCAGAACGGCGCTCTGTTCGATTCCATGAACGTCGCACAAAACGTCGCTTTTCCACTCGTCGAAAGCGGCATCACCGATGATACAGAACTTGATCGCCGCGTGCGTGAAGCGTTGGAAATCGTCCGCCTCCCAGAGCAGGAGAATACGATGCCAGCAGACCTCTCCGGCGGCATGAAAAAACGCGTGGCACTTGCACGAGCCATTATTGATCGCCCGGATTGCGTTTGCTACGATGAACCACACGCCGGACTTGATCCCGTCACAGCAGATACCATCGATAAGCTCATCAAGTGCCTGCAGAACGATCACGGCATTACCAATATCGTCATCACCCATGACTTACGTAGCGTTTTCCGCATCGCGGACCGCATCGTCTTCATGAAGGATGGTAAAGTATACTGGCAGGGCACCTGCAAGGAAATGCAGACAAGTACCGACCCGGTCATCACACAGTTTATTGCGGGTAACGACGGCAATGGCGACCATTGGAATGATTAGGCCAAAATCGCGATGCACGATTGCAGCTTGAATTTACCCCCTTTCCAAGGGACACTATCACCATGGCCGCTCGCGAAAAAAGCCGACAGCGTACCGCTGGACTCTTTGTCCTGATCGGGCTGCTTCTGCTAGGAGTTCTCATCATTGAGTTTGGTCGCTTTGGTGACCGATTCAGAGGCCACTACCCACTCTACATCGAATTTCCAGAGACCGCAGGCATTATCAAAAACAGCGAGGTGAGACTGCGTGGAGCGAAAATAGGTCGCGTCGCCACCCACCCCGAGCTGGTTCTCTCCGGCGGGGCAGCGAGTGTGGTGAAAATGGAAATGCGCATCAAAGACGATGTAAAAATTCCCTTGGACTCCACCTTCAAGATCGGTTCTTCAGGACTACTTGGCGACAAGTTTATCGAGATCACACCCCCCGAAAAAGAAACCGGTGGCTACTACAAGTCAGGCGACACCATCATCGGCGTCGGCGCAGGTGGAATCGACGCTATTAAATCCAATGCTGAGGACATCGCACGCGACGCCAGCCAGCTCATCAAGGATGCCAAGGTCACCTTTTCCAAAATCGACAAAGCTCTCGATTCGATTTCAAAAATCGGCGACAGCGTCGATGTCACTATGACCAAGGTGAACAATGAATTCCTCTCCAAGGATAACCTCGACAACTTCAACAAGGCGATCGCCAACTTTGAGGAATCCAGCCGTGAAATCAAGGGGGCATCCAAGGACCTAAAACCAGCGGTTACCGAAGCACGCGAAACGATGGCGAGCATCAAACAGGCGGCCGATGGTGCCAAGGATCTCATTGCCGACGCACGCCAGGAAATCAAAGGCATCAAACCCGCGCTTGCAGAAGTCCCCCAAGCGGTTAGAAACATCAGCCGTGCCGCCAGCCGCGCAGAAGATACCATGGCAGCCATGCAGAATAAAAACGGCCTCGTCGGCACCCTTGCCTACGACCAGGAAACCGGCAACAACGCCAAGGAATTCATCCGTAATCTCAAACGCTACGGCATCCTCAGATACCGCGATAAATCAACCAAAGACGAACGCGACCCACGCAACAAATTCCGCGGCAGCCGCCGGTAGGCATGTCTTGCGCCCGTTCCCTGACTCCCGAATCCTGACACCCGATCATGAGCACCTCTGAACCAAAAATTTATCTCCTGCCCAATCTGATGACGGCAGGCAACCTCTGTTGCGGCTTCTTTGCCACCCTGACGATTTTCGAAGGCATAAAACTCAACGACTTCTCCGCTGCCTACCCGTTCTACGAGAAGGCAATCCTGCTTATTTTCGCCTCATGCCTGTTTGATCTGTTAGACGGACGACTCGCCCGTATGGGAGGCAAGGAGTCACCATTCGGACAGGAGTTCGACTCCATCGCAGACGTCGTTTCATTTGGCATTGCACCCGCACTACTCGTGTCCAAGGCAGTCCTTTTCAATCTGCCCAGCAAGATAGGCTGGGCAATCGCATTCATCTACCTGCTCTGTGGAGCCATGCGTCTGGCACGCTTCAACTGCCTCGCAAATATGCCCAAGGATAAAAACGCCTCCAGCGACTTCAGGGGCATCCCCATCCCCATGGCCGCAGGCTTCATCGCGTCGGTCACCTTTCTGCTCATCTTTTTCAGTAAAAACGACCGGGGTAACGACCTCGGCTAC
>JARFPV010000438.1 GCA_029288115.1 Akkermansiaceae bacterium
GCCTTGCTCATGGTTGACGAGGCTCACGCATTCGGGATTCTTGGGGACACTGGCCTTGGGTTGGCAGAGCATCTTGGCATAAAAGAAGGAATAGATCTTCACATGGGCACACTTGGCAAAGCTGCTGGAGTTGCCGGAGGATACGTAGCTGCAAACCGGAAATGGATTGATTTGCTTATCAATAGATCACGATCGCTGATCTATTCCACAGCTCCCCCACCAGCACAGGCAGCCGCTTCGGCCACGGCACTCGATATCATCCGCAGCGAAGAAGGTCGTCAGCTACGCAAGAGACTTTGGTCCAACATCAAGCTCTTAAAGCCGAACGCACAGTCAGCGATCATTCCTTGGATCATCGGCGACAACCAAGCAGCGATTAATAAGGCAAATGAGCTGCGGGAGTCCGGTTTTCTCATCCCCGCGATCCGCTATCCAACGGTACCAAGAAACACTGCCAGACTGAGAATCACCGTCAGTGCAACCCATGATCAGGAAGCAATCCACCAACTCAAGGAAATGCTTACCTGAGAGCTCGTTGGAGTATTTTCCTGGATCACCCCGACTGCCGGTCGTATAGATCACGATAGAGCTCACTGCTCTCATAGATCTGCTCATGAGATCCATCGGCAACGATGCTACCCTCGTCAAACACAAGGATACGGTCGCAAATCTTAATCGTGCTGAAGCGGTGCGCAATAATGAAGGTCGTTCGCCCCTGGACCAGATCTTCAAGTTCTGCCTGGATCTTCGCCTCACTCTCGCTATCGAGTGCTGACGTTGCCTCGTCCATGATCAGAATAGGTGCATCTTTCAGAAAGGCACGGGCAATTGCGATACGCTGGCGTTGGCCACCAGAGAGATTGGATCCCTTTTCGCCGACAGATGTCATGTAGCCTTCGCCTCCATCCATTTCACAAATGAATTTATCAGCATGAGCCTTCTTAGCAGCCTTGATCACCTCGGCATCACTTGCACCCGGACGGCCTATGCGGATATTTTCCATTACGGAATCATTGAATAGCACTGGGCTCTGTGAAACGATTGCAATGCCATTACGCAACTGTTCCTTCGTGACTGCACGAATGTCAAATCCATCCACGCTGATGGCACCTTCGGTGACATCGTAGAATCGTGGCACTAAGCTCGCAAAGGTCGTCTTACCAGCTCCACTGGGTCCAACGAGAGCCACAACTTGCCCCTGCGGCACGGTGATATCGATGTTCTTGAGCACGGTTTGGTTTTTTTTGTAACCAAAGGAAACATGATCAAATCGCACCTCACCTTTCACAATTTCTAACGGCAACGGCTTTTCCGGATCAGGAAGCACAGCATCATGATTTAGAATGTACTCAATTCGATCGAGTGATGCTAGACCCTGCTGGACGCGAGCACTTACTTTACCGAGAACCTTGATTGGAGCATAACAGAGATATAGAGCCATCAACAGGGGCATGAGATCCTTGTCAAATTCCATTCCCGACCTGCCTGCATAGAGAATGGTAACCGCAATTCCGAAGGATGAAATAATTTCTACCGAAGGAGAGATCATCTTGTCATACTTCACAACCTTCATGCGTGCCTTGAACAATTGGAGAATTCTATCGCGGAATGAAGAAATCATTTTCTCCTGCATATTGTATGCACGTATTTCTTGCGGTGCCTGAAGACTATCAGTGACGGAAGCCGTAATATCGCCCGCCTCATACTGCACTTTTTCCGCTTTGCGTTTTAGTTTCCGGCCTAGGACGCGGATGGGAAAAACACAAAGAGGAATGGTCGCCATACACACTAGCAAAAAAAACATTTCACCATGTTCCATCGATTGAACCACCAGATAGGTCACTGCGGAGATCAATACCATTGGCTGCTTGATAAGGTCATTGGAGATGTTGACCAGCACCGTGCGCATCAATTCCGTATCCACCATCAAACGGCTAAGAAGGTCTCCACTTTTGTTTTTCTGGAAAAAGCCAACAGAAAGAAACTGCAGTTTGCCAAACACCTTGACTTGAATTCGTTCCAACACTCTAACTCCGCAATATTGGATGAAGTAGGTATTGATAAAATCAAAAATTCCTCGCGCAATAAATGCTGCGGGCAAAATCAATGCCACAGGAATTAATTCCGTCCACGGCAATTCGTCGCCCCTAAACATCTCAGGCAGCACTTTTTTCATCATCAGGGGCATCCCGAGGCCCGTTGCCACACCAAATCCAACGCCAGAAAGCACCGCAAGAAGGAAATACCACTTCACCTCAAGTAGGTATCGGTAGTATGGGAGGAATCGCTTCATGGATAGAGTGAACCGGACACGTGCGCCGCGCCGCATGGCTGGCATGCTGTTTACACTAGATGTCTCAAGGGAGCAAGCCTGCTCAGAGTGCAGTATTAAAGGAAAATTCCTTCTCTAAGAAACGGCTAATTCTCAAGTTTATTCGCGAGCGCGCTGCGCTTTGATGAGTTCTTGGAACTCGGCTTCAGCTATCGCTTCCACAGAACCATCGACTCTCAGACATGCGCGCTTCCCGTCGACAGGAGCCGGGGTGTGCATGAGGATGCTCGCGGCATTATCTGTGGTACTGAGTCCAGAAATATATACGAGCGGTTTATCTTCACCATCCACACGGCAGCTAATCAACAACTCAAGGGTCTCTTGTTTGATGTATTCTTTCTTCACCAAATCCTCCAGTTGTTTGGGGAATTCGCCATCATCCTGAGAATATTCAAATAACAGGAAATACATTTGTTTCATGTTTGAAACGGTTCTCACGGACTGAGCATTTTTCTTTTGTTTAAGAATCACGGGAGTCGCCATCGCTGCCATCGCTGAAATGGGAGCAATACTACTCATCATACCGTATCCCTTGTCTGGGATAGGAGAGTTCCCCACAACCAGAATTCCGCTTTCAGTATTGGAAATGCAACATGCATAGCCGTGCACCACATCGTCGACAGATAGTTTTGAAAAACCTAACAATCCGTCAAACATTGCCGTTGCTTCACTATCCTTCGGCATGTTCTTTCGATGCTGAATGACCTGCTCAACAATCTCTTTGCACAAATTATCCGAGACATAGAAAAGCCCATTTCCCTTGGCGGGAAACCCTGTGGTCGCTTTCTTAAAGTCATCGCTACTGGCCAGCGTAGCCGTCCCTGATTTACATTTATTTAAATACGCTTCCGTCAATGATACCCAGATGACGTCTTTGGATTCATCTAACACGATCACAGGTCGGATCTTGCCCATGGGGGTATCCATTTCTTGGGGGGCCTTGACGATCTTGAGACCATCCTGCTCACTGACTTCGGCATCTGCCTCGATTAGTTCACCAAATTGCTTCCAAATCCACATTCCTCACTCAATGCGTAAAGCCGCATTCATTTTGGGCAGT
>JARFPV010000449.1 GCA_029288115.1 Akkermansiaceae bacterium
TCTCATTACAGAGGCATACATGACGGAGGAGCAGGACGTTACACAAAAAACCACCCGGTTGGTTGGCGCGGGTGGTTCATTCATCAATCGGGTTGTGGCCTAGGTCATGCGGCGTCGGGCCGGGCGTCGGGTTCTTTTTTCGGCTGGGGCTTCGCGGCAGCCTTGGGGATGTCCCATGCGGTGAGCCAGCGGTGACTGGTTTTCTTATAGCCCATTTTCAGCATATCTTTCTCCATGTCGGGGAAGTGCGCGGCACCGTAGAAGATGCCGAGCTTTTTTTTGCCTGCTTTGGTTTGCTCGCTGAGCACCTTGAGGCAGGTTTTATTGCGGTCGCCGATGATGACGCTCTGGCCCATCATGCCTGCCATCTGGTCGGCGGCACCTCCGAGAGTATCTACGAGTTCCAGCTTGATGCCATTGGCATTGCCACTGAGCACCGCGGTGAGCAGTTTCTGCATATCGGGTTGCTTGGCGGCAGCCCCGTTTTTTTGTGCGTTTTCGGCATTTTTCATGGCGAAGCCGAGTAGAGACTCACCCTTTTCCGCTTGTAGCTTTTCAAATTTCTCGAGCGAAAGGTCAGCGTGCACAAAATTCTTGGCAGTGTAGTCGATACCATCTGTCTGACTTTGGAGTTTGAGAAGTTTGCCGACCATGCCGTAGACATTTCCGAGCATTGCCACCAATGGGTCCTTGGCTTTGTTTTTTTTGCCCTCCGCTTTGCCTGCTTGTATCTTGTCGCCGCCAATCATTTCAAACAGCAGGGCCTCGTAGTTTTTAAACTCCTTGTTGAGCTGTGTGTAGTAGTTCGCATCGGCGATGTGGATGGCGCCAATCAAATCAACGCTTATACCCTCCTTGACGTAGCGGGTGATGCCGGTCTGGAGGCGTACGTTTTTGTGGTCGCGGTCGACGCGGATAAACTGGGTGGCCGCTTCTTTGGCAGCGGGTGCGGCCACCTGGGCGCTGGCTGGAAGAATACATGTGGCGAGCACAGGAATGATGGTGGAAATACTGGCGAGTTTCATGGTTTGGTACGCAAGCGTGCGTGTCGGGGGGTATTTGTCTGAAAAAATGAGAGGTTGCGGCGGGGGTCTCATTGATTAGGATTTGTGCATGCTGAAAATGAGCAAGTCTTTTGTGGTGCGCATGGTGATATGGTCGGCGCTGATCATATACATCCTGTGTGACTTCTTTATTTTCTCGGGGCCGCTCAAGCGCGAGGCTCGGAGGATGTTTCCCACGGATGCGGACAAGATCCGAAAAGCCATGGAGATGGGTGTGTGCGCCAAGGTTTACAACGAACCGATTTACCTCGGCCAGGTGGATCGTCGTGTGCAGGAGAACCTTTGGCGGTCCGGGCGTGATGTGGAAAAAATCAGCCCGAAAGAAAAAAAACTTCTACGCTGGGTGGCACTCAACGCACTGATCGAAGAACACCTCATGCGTATCAAAGTGAGGGTGAATCGTGAGGAAGTTCCTGTGAGTGAAGATGAAATCGATGCTGAGGTGGCGCGTTTTGAAAAACGCTTCACGACCAAGGAGGAACTCGATAAGGCACTCGCCGGGCAGGGTATCGCGGATCGTAAGGAACTAAGGTATCGGCTTGCAGCGCGCATCCAGCAGGAAAAATACGTGCTCAGCAAGATAGAGACGAGCATCAGTGTCAGTGATGAGGAAGTGCGTGAGTGGTATGACGATCACAAGGACGTGATGACCATGCCGGAGCGCCGTAGGGTGCGGCACATTTTTATGGCCACACTCGACCACCCGTCCGAGGAAGCGCAGGCGGCACTGGCGGGTAAGCTGAAACTGATTCAGGAGAAAAAATCCGACTTCGCCAAGGTGGCGGGGGAGATCAGTGAGGACGAGCGCAGCAAGAAACAGGGTGGTGAGCTCGGCTGGATGCGGAGTGACAGGTTGCCTGGCGATTTTGCGGCAGCCGTATTTACTCTGCCGCCTAACAAGCCGTCACTCATTCGTACCAAACTCGGCTGGCACATTGTCGAGGTCACTGGAGTCAAAGCACCTGAAGTGCCAGCCTTGGATTCGGTCAAAGAAGAAATTGCTGTAGCGCTCACAGATAGTCGCCGCAAGGAAGCTGTCGCCCAGTACCGTCACCAGCTCAAGCTGCTCAACCACGAGAAGGTGGAGATTTACAAAATGGTGTTGGATGTAGATTAGTTAGGCGATAAGATACAATAAAGGGCGAGCATTTCTGCCCGCCCCAGATTGTGTGGATTAATTTTTTGCTGAATACCTTTATTTGACCTCAAAGTAGCCGCGCATCAATTGAGCGTGACCAGGGAAGGTGCAGATGAACGGGTACTTGCCTGGTTGTTTGGGTGCGGTGAATTCGATGACTTGGGTTTGGCGGCGTTCGAGCATTTTGGAGTGCAGGATGACGTCATCGGTTTCTGGGATGAATTCTTTTTTGAATCCATCGGCACCCATGTTGATGGCTGCGACGGCGACCTTGTCGGCGGTGCCAGGCTTCACGATCACAACGTTGTGTGGCAACGCGTCTGGGTTGACGAATGTGAGTTTGACTTTTTTGCCCGCCTTCAGGGTGAGGTTTTTGACATCGAACTGGAGTTTTTCGATCACCGTGTTGATGCGGATCTCGGTGAGTTCAGGTGTGTCCTTCACTATACCGCCGGGGGATACGATGAATTCTTCTTCCTTCTCAATTTCGATGGCGCCTTTGGCGGGGTCAGCGACCTCCCAGTGGTGTTTCACGGTGGCTGCTGCGATGCGTGCGTGCTTGGATGGTGATGCCAAAACAGCTGCTAACAGGTCATTGTTACGCACGTTGTGTTGCTGGTGCACCCAGAGGGCTTCGAGCAGGTGGTGGGCGTCTTTTTCTGACTTGGCGTCGAGTGTGGCTACCCATTTTTCGGTGGCGGTGATCACTTCTTTGGTCGGACGTGATGAGAGCTCGACCCGGGTGCGGTGGCGCACGCCATCCACGGGGTTCTCAAGATTCTTGAGGAGTTCACCGATGCTGGCGCCGGCGATCTTGACGGGTTTTTGCAGTGGTTTTTTGGTGTAGACCATACGGTAGATGCGGCCGTGTTGTTTATCGCGATTGGGGTCGCGGATATTGTGCTGCATGTGTCCGATGATGACGTTGTGCCAGTCGGAGATGTAGAGTGCGCCGTCGGAGCCGAACACGGCGTCGGTGGGGCGGAAATTCTTGTCATCGCTTTTGAGGAAATCGTCTGTGGGGGTTCCCCAGACCTCTCCGAACTTGTATTTTTTGTCGGGGAATCCTTCGCGATGCATTTTGTAACGCTTCAGGCCGAGGTATCCGATGGTGTTGCAGACCATGAAGTCTTGCTGCATTTCATCGGGGAAGTTGGCTGAGGAGATGACAGCGTCGGCGGCGACTGGGCGGACTTCTTTGTTTACGAGTGGGAACATTTTGAAGCCCTTGCCCTGTGGTCGGACTTGATAGGATCGTCCACCGGTGCCGTCGTTGGCGAAGTGATATCCCCAGTGGTCGAATGAGATGCCGTGTGGGTTGGGTGAGTTGCCGGCGTGGAATGCGATGGTGTGGCGTCGTGGATCGAAGCGATACATGGCGGATGAACCGGTATTGAGTGAGGCGCCCCACGGGTGTTCGTGGTTATGGACGAGGAAGATTCCGCTTTGCCAGTAGATACCGCCGTCTGGGCCGTAGATCAGGTTGTTAGCGGCGTGGTGGGTATCGGACGAGCCAAAGCCTTGGAGCATGATGATGCGGACATCGGCGACGTCATCACCATCGGTGTCCTTGAGGAAGATGAGGTCGGGCTGGGTGGTGACGAGCACGCCGCCATTCCAGAATTCAAAGCCGAGCGGGCAGTGGACTTTGGCGAATTCCTTTGCCTTGTCTGCCTTGCCGTCGCCGTTGGTGTC
>JARFPV010000465.1 GCA_029288115.1 Akkermansiaceae bacterium
GCGTCATCCAGTGCCTTGCGTACGGCATCAGCGGCAAGGGCTGGTGCGGATTTTTCATAGTAATTGTTCAGCCCTTCAGCATCGAATTTCCAGGCATGCGACAGTTCTTCAAGGCAGAAGTGGCGACCATCAATGCCGGAGTCACCATTCAATACTTTTTCTAACAATGTTCGTGATGCGGGTTTGAGGTCATCCCAGAAATCGGCCTCTCTCATCGAATCGAGGCAATCTGTTTGAGTGTGGTAGGCATTTGGAAATGCGGATCGGACAGAAAGTAGATTCATGGTTTGCGTAGTTGGCTGAAGATGGACTTGAAAGGCAGGGTTTTTGTTTTTGATGATGCTTTGAGGATTTGTTGGCCGGGAAAGTTGAAAAGCATCGGGTGCATGAGTTTTGAGAGCTTCATGCGGCGTGAGAAATGCTTTTTGGCATCACTTTGGTAGCCATGTTCAGCCTCATGCCAGTTGATTTCGTCAGCGGAATACTTCTCCAGCCAGGTGGCAGCGATAGCGCTGGATTCCATCGCCATACTCATGCCATTACCTGTGAATGGGGGAATTAGCCAAGCAGCGTCACCCAGGGAAAAGCCGGCCTGGCTGTTCTGCACTCCGAGCGAAAATCCTGCTGTGGCAGTGAACGATTCTGGGTCGTATTGCCATGATTTCATGAGCTTTAACAACTCGGTCATTCCGCATGCCTCTGCGTATGCCATGAGCACAGCTGCCGGACTGCTCCATCGGGAGTGTGCGTCCGCCGGGCGGATATCGGATCGCACGTGAAACAGACCACAGCAGTTGGTACGGCCATTTTCCACCTCGGCCAACCCAACATAGCCTCCTTTGCTGCCGCTGATGCCGCAGGTGCTGCTGTGCATGTGCAAACCATTCAGCTGTGTATTCACGGCATGGATCTTGATGCCGATCCATTCCGGTTTCGCCTTGGTCGGGTTGACGGGTTTACCTGTCGCCCACACGCAACCTTCATTGTGGTTGTTTTCTAACGGAATACGTTTTCCGAGGATCAGCTGACCACCTTCACGCTGGAACATGTCTGCCAAACGCTTATCCAGCTTGAAGCGTGAGATGCCGAGAGCGGGTGCAGGAAGTTCCTCGGTGAGCAGGAGCTCGCTGCCCATCCACCAGTTGATGTCGTGGTGTATGAGGGCGTCATCGAATAGCGGGTCGATTCCGAGGCGGGCGAGCGTTTCCTTCGTGATGCCGGAAATGAATTCACCGCACACCTTGTGTCGGGGATAGTTGCCTTTCTCGTGAAGTTCTACCGGTATCCCTTTTCGGCGTAGGCAGATACCAAGGCTAAGTCCGGCAAGCCCGCCACCGATGATGCGGATCGGTTTCATGATTTCACCCCCTTGCAGCGAAGACTTCCTGGGAAATTCCTACCGGCTTCCCATTTCCAGTTATTGCCTAACAAATTTTGAACCTCGTCTGGGCGAAAACCAGCCTCGATACTTACCCGCATGTCGTGGCGGGTGACATGGTTGACAAATGGATACATCAGCCAACCCAAGCAGATTGAGGTAGTCGAGCGATACGGTTCGGCGAGTAATACGGCACCCGCATCACGCCATTTTGTCGACCAGCTCTCGAGCACGTCATTGTCGAAGTGGTGGATAAAAAGATTGGCTACGATTGCGGTCGAGCCGTCACAGGCGAGGTCTATTTCCAGCACGTTTTTCTGGAGCCACTTGATGCCAGCCGGCAGATCGGGCGGTCTAGGTGCCAGATCAACGGCGGTGATCGCAATGTCTGGCCGGGCCGCATGCATTTTTCTGGTGAGGATGCCATCGCCTGCTCCAAGCTCAATCACCCGGGTGATGTTACGCATCGGCGTGAGCTGGTTAACGATCCATTGCTCACCTCGCATGAGGCGGTTGATGACACGCAGGTCGCGCCGACTTCTAATAGCAGCGGGGTCGTTGCTATCGAGTTCATCAAGAAGTTCTGGTCTGACAACACGTTGTTCCATTGTTAATTGGATCTGTGCAGTGTCGCCTGATACCACCACGGGTCAATGGATATTCTCATTCTCCAGCATTTCCCGGCGAAATCCTTCAAGCTTCCTCGCTCGACAATCGATCAGCCTCGTGTATCCCAATTCCATGCCAACAAAGAAATCAGCAAAAAAATCGGCCGCTAAGAAAGCCTGGGAGAAGCCGATGCCCAAGGCGCAGTTCGAGTTCATGCGTGAGGTGTTAGCCGCGCCCAGCCCGATCGGGATCGAGGCCGCGATGTCTTACGGCGTGCTGAAACCTTACTTTGAGAAATTTATGCCGAAGTCCTGGGCGGTTCACCAGTTCAAGGGGAATGCCGGCATTGTCGTGGACACCCATCCGGGGCAGGACGACATGACCTCAGTGATGATTATTGGTCATGCCGACAAGATCCGCATGCAGGTGCGCAAGATCGATAGTGACGGCAAGATCTGGGTGAATACTGATTCTTTTCTGCCCTGCACATTAGTTGGTCACGAAGTGAAACTTTTTTCCCAGGATCCGAAGAAGCCGGGCAATTACCGCTGCATCGAGGGAGGGACGATTGAGGCGCTCGGTGCGATCCACTTTTCCGAGCCCGCCCAGCGCACGGGTGACAAGGGTCTGAAGCCGGAAATGATGTACCTTGAACTGCAGATGCACGGCGATGATTGCAAAGAGCGTGTTGAGGCACTCGGTATCCGCCCTGGCGACCCGATTATTTTGAACCGTCCGATCAAGAAAGGATTTTCTGACGATACCTTTTATGGCGCTTACCTCGATAATGGCCTTGGCTGCTTTGTCGTTGCCGTGATCGCCAAGATCCTTGCCAAGAGCCAGCTGAAAAACATCCGCGTGCTCTACACGATTGCGACCCACGAAGAGATCGGGCGTTTTGGTGCCACCGCCATCGCGGGTGAGCTCAAGCCGGACATCCTGATCGGTTCCGATGTCAACCACGACTACGATGCTGCCCCTGGGATTGCTGCCAAGCGGATGAACTCATTGGCCATGGGCAAGGGGTTCACGCTCACTAACGGCTCCATCACCAGCGAGTATCTCAACACGCTGATCGAAAAAGCCTGCCTCAAGCACAAGATACCTTACCAGATCGACTTCGCGGGTCGAGACACCGGCACCGATGCGATGGCCGCCGCGCTTGCGGGCTTTGATAGCGCTTCCACCTCGATCGGTTTCCCGATCCGGAACATGCACACAATTTCCGAAACCGGCCACACGGCTGATGTGATCGGTGCTGTGCATGCCATGGTCGAGACCTTCAAGGCGATGGACAAGATGAACCGCGGCAAGGGGCTCTCACGAGAGGACCTCAGGGACGGGCACCCACGTCTCGACGAGGCCAAGGGGCTCTGAGTATTCAACTTTGTGTGAGCCTGTCCCCACGTTTTGGTGGCCGAATCAATCGTTCTTCCCTCTCAATCAGGTATAGGCCTGCTCGGCAGGATCAGTGAGAACAGATCAGTTTCCACCACCTGACGGTTACCGAGGAATTCGATGAGGATTTTCACTCGTTCGGCAGCAGGGAGAATCTCTACCACTTTGCCTTGAAAGCCCTGCAATGCGCCGTGTGCGACTTCTACCTCGTCACCCTCTTTGACCGTAGGCTGGAGGGTGAGCATGTCGTCTTCTTCCTGATTTTCCATCTGCTGGATAAGCTCAGCGATGAAGGTTGTGGGGATCTCAGGAATATGGTCGCCAAACCTGAGTAGCTTCATCACGCCGTGGGTGTGAACGACGTCGCGTTCGCGCTCGAGTCGGGAAAAAAAGGCAAAGATGTATCCCGGAAACATCGCTTCCACCCACCAAATTTTGCCACGACGAGTTGCCTTGCGGTAGCGCAGACGCGGGCAGAAAGATTGTACGCCATCGAGTTGAGCGAGGGACCGTGCCGCGACGTATTCACGTTTTGTTTTGGTGCGTACGCAATACCACGCGGCCTGATCGCTTGGTGATGTCAGTTCATCATCCATGACTTACTCGCCAAGAAATTTTTGCAATAGCGGCAGCACCAAGTTGGCTTTACCTGACCAACGGCCGAGACGTTTGATTCGCTCCTCGTAAAATGCCCTTAGTTCACGATCCTCTATCTTGTGGAGTTCCAGTTCTAGTTTGGCGAGCTTTTCCTGGCCGCTTTTCAAGTGCGGTCGGATCTCTTCGCGGATAAATCCGCCGACCAGTTTTTTTAGTTCCACATCGGCCTCAAAGTAAGTTTTGCGGTCTTTCCTGTATTCAACCTCACGCACTGCTCCGAGCGTGCGCAACATCTTGAGGCCCTGGCTTGCAGAGCCTTTGCTGATGCCAAGTCGGTCAATCAGATCCTGCATGGTCATCGGCTTGGGGGAGGCGAATAGCACTCCGTAGATTTCGCCGAGCGACTTTGGAAGCCCGATCATACGAACGCCATCCTGGAAAAAAGAAAGGATGCGAGCATCAATCACCGCGACCTCGGTAGAGGGTTTCTCCTGCGCACTCATAGGGGCAGGATACAGATAAACCACGTAGGTTCAATTTTTTTTGAACAGGCCCCTTGAAATGCCGGGTTTAGGCGCGAGTGAGGCACCTAGCGGAGCAGTGCCATAGGCTCTGCATCCTGCTCACGATCGGCAGGAGTAGATACGGTTGTGACGGCCTCATTAGAAGGAGTTTGTGCCGTAGGTGTGGGCTTTTCAGCTTCAAGCTGAGTGGTGTAAGAAGCAGCCAGCCAGACTGTAAGGAACATCGAGCTGGAAATAATGAAAGCGCGGATCGAGTTCATATCGATAATGTGTTGTGGGTGAAGTTGCGAGCTATTAACATGAATGGCACTTGTTAGTAAAGTCTAATTTATAAAGTGCATTTACCTTTCTACATGCAATAGACGTGGCAAATGCAGCTGTATTCACAAAAAATTCAGCTGAATCAAATTTATTTTCCCTCTCGAGAGGTGATAGCATGCCTGATGTTACCCTAAACAAGTTGTTCTGCTATGGCATCGACGAGCATGGTGCCATTTCCGATAAGTCGGAGTTTGCCATTTTTTATTTCGGCTAAATTGTCTTTTATCAGTGAGTTGATGTTATCTGCTGAGCAATCAGTGAGGTATTTCTCCGGCAGTCCACTGGTTGTACGTAGGAGCAGGGCGATACGCTCGATGCGGAAGGCTTCGTCATCGATGATTTCTTCTTCCGATTTGGCATGTCCAAGTTTTTTTATGGCATGGATGTAGCCTGCGGTATCGGGGAGGTTTTTCCAGCGGTTGCCATTGATCGTGGATACGGCGGATGGTCCAAGACCTAGATAATCCTCGCCATGCCAGTAGGCGAGGTTGTGGCGTGATTCCATGCCGGGCCGTGCGTAGTTTGAGGTTTCGTAATGATGGAATCCAGCGGCTGTTAGCTTCTCGTGCGCAAGGCCGAACATCTCCGCATTGAGGTGCTCGTTATCATGGTGACGTAACTTGTCAAAAAACGGAGTATCCTCCTCGTAGGTAAGGTTGTAGGCGGAGATGTGGTGTGGGTTAAGCGATACGGCGGTATCAAGGGTTTGTTGCCAGTCGGTGATCGATTGCCCGGGCACAGAAAACATCAGATCGATGTTCACTTCTTCCATGCCGATGGCTTGGAGAATCTTGACGGACTCTGCAGCTTCGCCCGGATTGTGTTCACGCCCGAGTGTCTTGAGGACGTGGGGTGTAAATGATTGAATGCCGAGCGAC
>JARFPV010000487.1 GCA_029288115.1 Akkermansiaceae bacterium
TTTTTTATGCACACAGGTTTTCCCTTCCTTGGTTACCCAAGTGCCGGATCTTGGATCAATTATGGCTGCGGCTCGGAAAATCCAAACCTTCCCGGTTACGTGATTTTGCAATCCAAGAATGCCAAAACACCCCACGGTGGAGTCAGCCTTTTTGGTAATGGTTTTCTCCCGGCTGATACTCAGGGATCCATCTTTAATATTTCAGATGACAGAGCTGTTCCGCATATCACGCCTGCCATGCGCAAGGATGAGCAGCGGCGGTCTCTCGATTTTATCCACCAACTTGACCGTAAATTTGCCGATCGCACTGCCGCGCGCGATGCGGTGCACGATTCGATTAAGAATGCCGAGACGGCTTACCTGATGCAACAGGCGGTTCCGGAGCTGACAGATATCAGCAAGGAGACGGCAGCGACCAAGGAACTTTATGGAATCGATAACAAGGATCCCAAGCATGCCGAGTACGCAAGACAGTGCCTGATGGCACGTAGGCTCGTCGAACGTGGTGTGCGCTTTGTTGAGTTGTCCTGCTGTAGTCATGGCGTTGGTGGTGGTAATAATCCCAACCCGTGGGATCAGCACGGTGACCTCAAGAAAGGTCACACGTTAATGGCGAAGCAGGTTGATCAGCCTATTGCGGCTTTGCTAACAGACTTGAAGCAACGTGGGATGCTCGATGAAACACTTGTCGTGTTCACTGGGGAATTTGGCCGAACGCCGTTCTCACAAGGAAGTAAGGGGAGGGATCACAACCCCTACGGCTTCAGCCTTTGGCTTGCGGGTGGCGGACTGGCAGGTGGTAAGGTTCTAGGTGCTACAGACGAACTGGGTTACAGGGCTGTTGATTCCGTTGCCACCGTTTACGACCTCTGGGCAACCGTCCTGCACCAACTGGGTATCAATCACGAAAAACTGACCTATCGTTGGAGCGGACGCGACATTCGTCTCACCGATGTTCATGGTGACGTGTGGGAAAAACTCCTTGTCTGACGGGTATTACATGCAAAAAGCCACCGGATCATCTCCAGTGGCTTTACTTAGAATTCTAGGTGTAGTTGTTACCGTGTGTCCCTAGTCGCGCAGAGCTTTGTTGAGATCACGCCGGAGTTCTACGACTTCTTTCATAAGACGTTCGCGCTGACTACTTGAGAGATCATCACCAGCTTTGAGTTTCTCTTCATAACTCTCCAACTTGGCGACCTTACGGCGGAGGCTTGATGCCTCGAGCGTGCTGAGTCGACCGGTCTTGACTCCGAATGCGATTCTCTGTTCAAAGCGATGTTGGGCTCGATTGACTAGAGGTGTGCGAGCGTTACCTTCTTCGGGCTCTACGATCGCAGCGTTAATGTCGTCGTTGAGGGTATTGAGCCCTGCGCGAATGGCTTTTTTCTCGGCGGCGTCCAAGCCATTTTCATCGGCAGCTTTTGCGTCTTTGACGATGGCTGCGTGGCGGGATTTGAACTCGGTTCCATCGTCCACTTTAAGTGCGCCGAGAGCTAATAGGCGGACAATACGTTTGTAGGTGTGATTGGTGTAAATGCGTAAGTTTTTATGGCGATGATCTTTTGCATCAGGGTCTTTTTGCCAAGCATGGGCATCTTTGCGCTCAAGAATAGCTTCTTCTTTATTGGCAATTCTTTCTGCGGCCTTATCTGCACTTTCCTTTCGGTGGCGTTTTCCTTTGGCCCCCCTAGGCGCTGCGGAAGCTAGTGTAGCGATCGAGCAAAGCACGATGACGCTGGTGATGGTTATTATTGACTGTTTCATAGTGGCGTCTGTTGAGTATACAGTGAAACACGCGGACTGCAAGATGGTTGTAGAATAGTGGCAATTAGTTGACGTATCGTTATCAAATCAGCGGTCGGGGGGAGGTGTTGATGAGAAAAATATAATTTAATAACCGTCAATTTCTGAAAGTGAGACTGAGGGGTGCATTACCATGCCTTACCCGCAAGGTATTTCCAGTCCCCTTTGTAGCGCTTGAAGCGGGCCCGCTCATGGAGCTCCTGGGCTTCGCCATCGACGTAGCACCGGGCAGTGAATTCCACCTTGCCGAGCTTGTCGCTTTTTCCTCCCTTCACAACCTGATCAATGGTGAGGAAATACCAGTTGATGTCATGGATCGTTTTGTCCAGTTCCTCTTTAAGGCCGGGCTCACGCGTGTCAGGATGGGTGGTCTCAACCAAGTAGTCGGTCAGTCGGAAAAAGTAGGCGGAGTAGCGCGATCGCATCAGTTCCTCGGCGGTTTTTGCCTTGGCCTTGTGGTGGTGCAGGGGCATGCAGCAAATGTAGTAGCTGTCCATGCTCTTACACGGGCACAGCGATTCCGCACGGGTTCTTTCCGGCGAGTCGGCTTCTTGGTCAAGATCAGGTGTGTCCATCGCGTTCTATTTATCACCTGGCTTCACCATTTCAATCACGGCTTTTTTTACAGGGCCATCGGGGAGGGTCTTGAGCATGTATTGAAGATAGGAATAGGTGTTTTTTAACTCTGCTTTGAGTGGGGCGGATTGTTCCCGGATGTATTCCATGTCCTTACCAAACTCCTTCACTCCGGCATCAATCCTGGCGTTGATGGTCTTGAGATAATCGGTTTCAAATTTCTTACCATTACCTTTTGGTTGAGCGCTGAGTGATGTCACATGTTTGGCGAGAAACATCTCGATCCATGCGTCATTGCGCGCGCTCATGTGATTCCACATTGTGCCGCCTCCGCTTTCCATGGCACGTGCCTGTAGTTTGAGGTCTTGCCACGTGTTGAGTAGTTCACGCCACTCGTTGAGCCGTTGCACCGCTTGAATGGATGTTTTGCCTAACACGTAATCGGTCTCAACCCGTTTTGCGCTAGCCCAAAGTCTGGCGGCATGGTTTTCGCCAGCTTCGCTTCTGTTTCCCAATTTCTCTGCGAGCTGCTCAGGCGTGTGTTTTAAGACTTCGCTGATACTCATCGGTTTTTCCTCTGCATGCGAATTGGTTACGAATGCGCATAGCATCAGAATTGTCCATAGGTAGATTGTATTTTTCATAGTCTATCCATGATCATTGACCCCAGAAGCATCAAGAAAAAATTACGTGCCATTGGGTTTCATCTGCACATATACCTGGTCGCAACACGGATAGTCATCGGTAATCTATCCTCGTGTTAGATAGTGTGGGTGTTTATCCGCAGAGTTTAACGATTTTGTTTGATGTCAAACAGTTAGGAGATGTTGAAATTTTTCGAGGACATCCAATTTCAATTTTCTGATACGATTGACCCTGTGCAAACCTGTGCAATTTCTGGTGTTCGTCCTGTGTTGTTAAGTTCTGCTAGAGGTTAACCAAGTGGATTATATTGAAGTAAAATAGATAGATAAGCATTATGCTCGTCGTGATGAGCTTATTGGTTCATCGCGCAAACCCTTATTGATAACTCACACCCTACCCATGATGAAAAAAATACTTTGTTTACTCATTGTTACGGCCTTGCCTGTCGCAGCACAGCAAGCGGCAACCATTACCGGGGATAATTACCAGGCCCAAGGATCTGTGGATGGTTTCTCGTTTGGGCCCCATAATTTTGTAGCCGATTCAATTGAGAAAGATCTAGTTTCCAGTTTTTCACTCAAATGGGTGGATGAAGATAGTTTTGATGTCTTCGTGGAAGGCCCGGGAGCTGATTTTGATTTTTTTCTTACCTTGTCGGGGCTTGATTTTAATAATGGATCAGGGCAGAGGGTTGATATTGTTAATGCATTTTTCAATGAAAACGACAGTGACTATTCGACCTTTTTTGCAAGTCCAGGCAACCCTTCTGGGGCACCGCGTCCTGTGGATCCGATAGTGACTTCTGCGTTGGACAGCGTCACTGTCAATTTTGGAGCTGGCTGGACAGATCAATTATCAAATGATTTCCCTACTCTTCGTTTTGATGTGCAGGTTGTGCCGGAATCAACGACATTCATGATGTCTCTGATGGGAATGTGCGCTGTTGTGTTTCTTCGCCAGCGTAAGTAGCCGAGCTACTATGAATCAACAGCACGGGCTAAAAAATCCGTGCCGAGTCGCGCAATTCGTGGTTAATCTCTCCGCGACATGAGAACACTCGCTATCGGAGACATTCACGGCTGCCTCGCACCACTCAAGCAGCTCTGGGAAATCATCGACCCCCAGCCAGAGGATCAAATCATTTTTATGGGCGACTACGTCGACCGGGGACCGGAGTGTAAAGGTGTGATTGATTTCCTTATCGGCCTGCAGCAGCAGGGATTGAATATCACGTTTCTGTCGGGGAACCATGAGGAAAAATTTTTCCTCTCGGAAATGGACCTCACCGACCGGGACCACTGGCTCAGAGTGTGGGGAGGCCCTGAGACTCTGGAGTCGTATGGCCCAGGTGGTTTCGATGACATTCCTGCCGAGCACTGGGAGTTTCTAAGAAAATGCCGACCTTATCTGGAAACCGATACCCACATCTTCGTGCACGCAAACCTCGAACACGATGTGCCACTCGACCAGCAACTTCCGTTCACCATCGTGCACAAGAAGTTTGGTGAGCCCAAACCACACATGTCCGGCAAGGTCATGATCTGTGGCCATACCGCGCAGAAATCCCACGTCCCGGCCAACCTGGGGCACGCAGTGTGCATCGATACCGATGTAGGACGCGGTGGTTACCTAACATGTTTGCATGTGGAGACCGGGAATTACTGGCAGACGAACTTCGACGGCGAAGTGAGGGAGGATCAGATTTAATTGAAGTTTGGCCGACTGTGGATGTTGCCGCCGAGAGCGTGGCATGCTAAACCCTAGTTGGTGAAGTTACGGAAGATCGATTGTCATGTGCATCTCGTGGGGGATGGCTCATCGGGTAGTGGTTGCTGGTTCAAGCTGCCGACACTTTGGGACCGATTTCTGGGGCGCATGATGATTAAGGGTCTGGGATTGCCGTTGTCGGTGATGAAATCGGGCCTGGATGAGCGATATGCGGAAAACTTGGTGCAGCAAATCCGTGAGAGCGATCTCGATGCTGCCGTGGTCTTGGCCCAAGATATTCCATATGATGAGCACGGCGTGCCGATGGATGAGGCGCAATTCTATCTACCGAACGAATACGTCGCTGGCCTGGCAAGGCGCTACCCTGATGAATTGATCCCGGCATGCTCGATTCATCCGGGCCGACCCGATGCAATGGATGAACTGGAACGGTGTATCGAGGCAAAGATGCCCGTGCTCAAGCTGCTGCCCAACTGCCTCAACATTGATTACGAAAATGATCGTTACCTACCATTTTGGCAACGCATGGCAGAAGCGGGCATGGTGCTGCTCTCCCATACTGGCGGCGAGATGACGGTAAAGGTCTTTGACCCGAATTATGGCGACCCGAAGAAACTCCATAAAATCCTCGATTGTGGAGTCACCGTGATCGCCGCACATTCGGCGGGCAGGAGCGGATTGTTTGACCCCGACTGGACGGAAGATTTGATCCAAATGTTTGCGCGTTGGCCCCATCTGTATGCCGACAATAGCGCGCTTTGCAGCCCAAACAGGGCACGCACCCTGAAACACATCATTCCCGCCAAAATCCAACAAAGGATCATCCACGGCAGCGACTATCCAGTCCCCGTCTCTGGTTGGGGCCCATGGATCTCAGGCCACATCGAGTGGTCAGACATCTGGGAAACCCGAAAGTCTCCCAACATCCTCCAGCGCGATTACCTGCTCAAACGGGCAATAGGCTTTGCGCCCGAAACGTTTACCCGGATGGATGAGGTTTTGAAGGGTGCACGGGGTGGATGATTGGGAGCTGTA
>JARFPV010000491.1 GCA_029288115.1 Akkermansiaceae bacterium
AACCAGCCACCGCGTTGGGTGTTGTCATTTCGGGAAAAAACCGCTAACGCGTGGTTGAACGTGTTTTGGCGGCGGGGGCAGGTTTGAGTGCGGACCACGGTTCGGTCTCCCCCGGCGGATTGAGGCCAATCCGCCCTACCAAAAACCAAGCCGTCCTACCAAAAAGCCCCCGCTACTATTGCAGCGGAGGCTTTGATGAATTGGTATTTGTGGTTTAGAACTTAAAACTTAATAACGGTAGTGCTCAGGCTTATACGGCCCTTCCACTGGAACGCTAATGTAGTCGGCCTGCTCTTGGGTAAGTGTGGTGAGCTTACAACCGATCTTCTCGAGGTGAAGTCGAGCAACCTCTTCGTCGAGGTGTTTTGGCAGCACTTTCACTTCACCTGGCTTGTAGTTGTCCTTGTTTTTCCAGAGATCGATTTGTGCGAGCGTCTGGTTAGCGAATGAGTTAGACATCACGAAACTTGGGTGGCCGGTAGCGCATCCGAGGTTCACGAGGCGTCCTTCGGCGAGCATGTAGAGGCTGTTTCCTGTTGGGAAAGTGAACTTATCAACCTGCGGCTTGATGTTCAGGTGGGTCACACCTTCAGCCTTGGTGAGCTTGTCCATTTGAATCTCGTTATCGAAGTGGCCGATGTTACAGACAATCGCCTGATCCTTCATCTTCTCCATGTGCTCAAGGCGAATGATGTCGAAGTTACCCGTGGTGGTGACGTAGATGTCGCCCCAGCCGAGGGTGTCTTCGACGGTCAAAACGCGGTAACCTTCCATGGCAGCTTGCAGCGCACAAATCGGATCGATTTCGGTGACAACAACTTGCGCACCCTGCCCACGGAGGGCTTGGGCACATCCTTTACCGACGTCACCGTATCCGCATACAACAGCAACTTTCCCGGAGATCATCACATCAGTAGCACGCTTGATCCCATCGACGAGTGACTCACGGCAGCCGTAGAGGTTGTCGAATTTCGACTTGGTAACCGAGTCGTTCACGTTGATTGCAGGAATGAGCAATGTGCCGTCCTTCGCCATCTGGTAGAGACGGTGCACACCGGTGGTTGTTTCCTCGGAAACACCCTTCCAGTCCTTGACGATATTGGCAAAGACACCAGGTTGCTCGGCACCAATTTTCTTGAGAAGATTCTTGATGACCTGCTCTTCCTCGGATCCAGCAGGCTGATTCACCCAGTCAGATCCGTTTTCCATTTCGTAACCCTTGTGGATCAGAAGAGTCGCATCACCACCGTCATCCACGATCAGTTCAGGTCCAAGGTCTCCAGGGAACTGAAGCGCCTGCCATGTGCACCACCAGTATTCTTCAAGTGTCTCACCTTTCCAGGCGAACACAGGGGTTCCGGTCACAGCGATGGCTGCAGCAGCGTGATCCTGGGTGGAGAAAATATTACAGGACACCCAGCGGACATCTGCGCCGAGTTCTACAAGCGTTTCGATTAGAACCGCTGTCTGAATGGTCATGTGCAGAGAGCCCATGATGCGCACTCCTTGGAGTGGCTTTTCGGGGCCGTATTTGGCACGGGTCTGCATCAGGCCTGGCATTTCGTGCTCGGCGATGTCGATTTCTTTCCGACCAAAGTCGGCTAGTGATATATCTGCTACCTTATAATCGGCAGTGGGGGTTTCCAGTGTTGTGTTCATTGTTTTTATTGGTTTGTTGATTAGATTGAAGATACAAGATTTGAAGATAGAAGATATTTAATCTGAGACATTGAGGGAGTTTGCAAGACCTTTGAGCATGGAGGCAATTTCACGAGCCTCATTAATGAGATGCTTTACTTGTTGTTCTTCAAAGTAACCGGACTTGAGACCGATGTAGAGTTGGGTTCGAAGTTCTCCTGCTGATGCTTTGGCAATGTAGATGAACCTGCGGAAGTCTTTTTCGCTCTCACGCTCTGCTCCCTCAGCAATATTGGATGCTACAGAAAGTGCAGAACGGGCCATCTGGTCTTTGAGTGCAAATAAATTGAGAGGTTGTATCAGCTTGAAAACATCCACCGAAAGACGGCAGCTGCGTTTCCAGACTTCTAGATCCTCAAAATTATGCCCAGCCATCTTGTATCTTCTATCTTACCGTCTTGTATCTCAAAGAACTTAAATCTGTGATTTCAGTTCTTCTACTTTGTTCGTCTCTTCCCACGGAAGTCCAGCATCTTCACGACCGAAGTGGCCGTAGTTGGTGGTCTTGCCGTAGATTGGGCGGAGTAGGTCGAGTTGGGAAACGATGTCGGCTGGCTTGAAGGAGAAGACCTCGTTGGCCGCTGCCTCGATTTGGGCTTCATCAACCTCGGCCGTGCCAAAGGTGTTGACGTTTACACTGACGGGGTGTGGGTGACCGATGGCGTAGGCAAGCTGGAGTTCGCATTCGTTGGCGAGCCCTGCTGCTACGATATTCTTGGCAACCCAGCGGCACATGTAGGCAGCTGAGCGATCAACTTTCGACGGGTCTTTTCCAGAGAAAGCACCACCACCGTGGCGGCCCATACCACCGTAAGTATCAACGATGATTTTTCTACCGGTAAGACCAGCATCCCCTTCAGGACCTCCGATGACAAACAGTCCGGTAGGGTTGATGAGAATATCCGTTTCTGGAGTAAGAAGATCACCGGGGAGATGTTTTTCGATCAAGTCACGCTTAAGCAGCTCGCGAATTTCAGGAGTGCTGATTTCCTTGGCATGCATGGTGGAGATCACCACGGAAGTGAAACGGTTGGGTTTGCCATCGACGTATTCGATACTGACTTGCGTCTTGGAGTCGGGACGCAGCCAAGTGTGCACGCGATCCTTACGCAACTTAGTGAGCTGCTGACCGAGATGATGAGAGTAGTGAATCGCAGCAGGCATAAGTGCCGCCGTGTCATTCGTGGCGTAACCGAACATGATACCCTGGTCGCCGGCTCCCTGCTCGTCGGTTTCCTTGTCGGCTGCTGCAGCGGCGTCCACGCCTTGGGCGATATCTGGCGACTGCTGACCGAGCATATTCATGAGGAAGGCACCTTTTTCAAACTTACAGGTGTATGAGTAATCGGTGCCATCGGCGTAGTCTTCGTCGTATCCGATTTCCTTAAGGGTGTTTTTGACGACCGTACCGTAGTCGAATTGTGCACTGGTGGTGATCTCGCCGGCGAGACCGACGACGTTGTCCTTCACAAAGGTCTCGCATGCCACACGGCTAGAGGTATCTTGCTCAAGGCAAGCGTCTAAAACGGCGTCTGAAACGGTATCACAGACTTTGTCTGGGTGGCCTTCAGTAACGGACTCGGAGGAGAAAATAAATGTTTTGCTCATGGGTTCAATTTGTTGTATCAATAAATCGAGATACGTTGATGCGTTTATTTACTCCATATTCTTATGTCGTCAATTCTTAAATCCCTGAAATTACTCTCCGATCCCACACGGATACGGATTTTGCTCCTGCTTGAGGCCGAATCGCTCAATGTCGCAGAACTCCAGGAGATTCTGGGTATGGGCCAAAGCCGTATCAGCACGCAATTGTCACAACTCAGGCAAGAGGAACTTGTAACCAGCACAAGGTCAGGAAAAAACAACGTCTACACGCTCGGGGCATCGGAGGCACTGATGGAAGTAGCTCGTCAGGCAGCCGCCGAGATCCCCGAGGTAAAAGCTGACATGCAGACGCTGGAACATATCCTTCGTAAGAGGCGCGACCGGACAAGAACGTATTTTGATGAGCTGGCCGGGAAGTTTGGCAAGAGCTACGTGCCTGGCAGATCGTGGAAGTCATTGGCCGAGGCGATGCTGAAAATCCTTAACTACGATGTGGTGGTGGATCTGGGCGCCGGCGAGGGAACGCTCGCACAGTTATTAGCTCCACGTGCAAAGCAGGTCATCGCGATTGATAACTCACCAAAGATGGTGGAGTTCGGCAAAAAGCTCGCGAAGGATCACGGACTGTCCAATCTTGAGTATCGGCTTGGTGACATCGAGGCACCACCTATTGATGATAACTCGGTGGACCTGGTTATTTTTTCGCAAGCATTGCATCATGCCGGACATCCCCAGAAGGCCATCAACGAGGCACACCGAATTCTTAAGAAAAGCGGTATGGTAATCGTATTGGATCTTCTGCAGCATAGCTACGAACAGGCACGCGAGTTGTATGCTGATACTTGGCTCGGGTTTTCCGAGGTAGAATTATTTGGTATGATGAAAAAGGCCAAGTTCAAGGACATCGAAACAACCATCGTGGATAAAGAAAGCGAGGCGCCCCATTTTCAGACGCTTCTGGCGACTGCGACAAAATAATACGATCCTATGAACATGAAACCTGGATGGTGGATCATAGTTTTACCTCTCGGTGCGTGTGCTCCTGTGCAGGAAATTACCCAGCATGACCAACGGCCTGAGCCATCAATCATCTCGGCTCGCCCTTCTGCAGAGGCTGTGAAACCTCTGGAGCCAGCTCAGGAAAAGATCGGACTGAGGTATTTCAACACCACACGTAATGGCATCAGCATGTATCTGGTGACATATGACGACCGCGAAATGACCCTGCGCATAGCGGATCAGCCACGAGGTGTGGGGTCGCGGTGGACTACGGCGAAGGATGCTGCCTCGACCTATGGCGGGGTCGCCGCCGTGAATGGTGGATTTTTTACTCCCGAGGGAAAGCCGCTCGGGCTGCTGATTGAAACGGGCACTCGGCGTGGTTATCTGAACAAATCATCGCTGGGTGCGGGCATTTATCTATCGTCCGCTGCACGCTCAGCCATCATTCGGCGGGAGGTTTACCAGCAAACCCGCGATAGCTGGGATCCTTACAATCTCCTCCAGACCGGCCCGATGCTCGTCGATGGTATGAAATCCGTTACCGGACTCTCGAAAA
>JARFPV010000560.1 GCA_029288115.1 Akkermansiaceae bacterium
TCCCCGCTCGTCTCACGCTCCCAGATTTTCCAGTTAGAACCCGTCCCTAACAAAGACCTGATCGAGCTCATGCAGTCGGCTCTCACAGATAAAGAACGTGGCCTGGGGGAAAAAAACATTATCGCAGACGAGGATGCCATGGCCCACATCGCCGAAAAAAGCGATGGCGATGCCCGACGCGCACTGACCGCCCTGGAACTCGCCGCCCTGACCACCCCGGAGAATGATGGCGGTGACATCCACATCACACTTGAAGTCGCCGAGGAATCAATCCAGCAAAAAGCCATCGTCTACGATGCCGATGGCGATGCCCACTACGACACCATTTCCGCATTCATCAAATCGATCCGCGGATCCGACCCCGACGCCGCACTCTACTGGCTCGCCAAAATGCTCACCGCAGGCGAGGACCCGAGGTTCATTGCCAGACGACTCGTCATTTCCGCTAGCGAGGATATCGGTCTTGCCGACTCCAACGGCCTGCGTGTCGCCATGGCAGCCCAGCAAGCGTTCGAATTCATCGGCATGCCCGAAGGACGCATACCCCTGGCACACGCCACCGTTTACCTCGCTACCGCCCCGAAGTCTAACAGCGCCTACGCCGCACTCGGCGAAGCCATGCACGACGTCAAGGAGGGCCGCACCCTAGCCGTCCCCGAACACCTGCGCACCAAAACACGCAAGAAACTCGCCAAAGGATCAGGCGCCAGCGACGAGGCCCTCGCCTACCACTACTCCCACGACTACGACGGCAACTACGTCCCCCAGGCCTACCTTCCCGAGGGGAAAACCTACTACACCCCCACCGAAAACGGACTCGAAAAACGTATCAAGGAACGCCTCGATTACTGGCGCGCGCAATTTGAGCAGTCATAGCTGCAACCACTGCCCACCATTACTTTACAGCGGGGACAGATTTGCTGGTGAAGTTATAAACACCAGAATCCACGGCAAACACAACGTGGCCATCCTCAGACTTGAGGTAACTGACCCCTTCGGCTTGGCGAGCACATCCACCACTTTCTGCGACATCCTTGACATCCCTGGCAGGAATACAAACGGTGGCCGTTGTGTTAGGCGGCACTTCTATGTGGAACGTGCCCATGGTACCTTCTCTTGCCCAGTTGCACACCATGCTTCCGTAGCACGAGCCACTGGCGGTATTGGCAAATGTTAGGTCGCCGACAAGGTGGGGTTTGATCAAAAATTTCTGCATCCCGTGACTAGCCGGATCGTGACGGATGCCTCCGATCGCTTTGGTAAAGTAACCGGCAATCCCAGTGTAGCAGGTGTGGATGCGGCTTGCCTCGTTCTTGGTTTCCCAATATTCCGGCCAAGTTGTCTCATCGTTCTTGAGAAAGTGCCCGTACCCCGGATACTCAGTGCGATTCAGGCAGGTGTAGAGCAAGTCAGCACATTCAGCATCCTCAATCATGTACTTGAGCAACATCGGCAAACCTGAACTTCCAGTGTCGAGATACGGCTTTTTGTTTTTAATCTCATCGACAAAGTTGGCATAAACCGCCGCCTTTTCATCGTCCGGGGTAATACCTGTGTAGAGCGGGAAGGCCAACGACAGCTGACGCCCGTCAATGTAACTTTTACTCTCCTCGTCAAAAAAATACGCATGCGTGCTTTGTTGCAGCCGCTTCAACCTAGCCGCATAAGTGGCAGCAACATCAGGCTTACCCAGAATGTTGGCCGTCTGGATAAAAATGTTGAGGTTATACGCGTAAACACAGTTGTTAAACAATTTGGCAGCCGGGGTGTGACCATATTCCGAACCATGAGG
>JARFPV010000580.1 GCA_029288115.1 Akkermansiaceae bacterium
AGTTGCGCCCGGTCACGAACTGTTTCTAACTGCTTCACTTTGACTTCCATCGCCGTGCGTTCCTGAAGGATTTGTTCCAGCCTTGCTTTGATGCGGGGGATTTCTGTCTCTGATTCAGCAAGCATCGCTTGTTGTTGTTTAACTTTCAGAGACGCCTGCACGATTTGCTGTCTGGGAATGGCTCCATCTTCGATACGTTTCAGTCGATTCAGATTGTCTACCGCATCGGCTAATCGAGTCTTTGCTGTGATCACTTTCTTGGCGGCGGCATCAAGCTCAGCCTCGGCTATATCCATGCCTGTGCAATGTGCGACGATTGAGGCTTTAAAGCTGGTGATATTTTGTTCGGCCTCGATCAGATTGAGTTTGGCATCATCATCGACTAGTGTAGCGAGCAGCTCACCCGTTTTTACTGCCTGTCCCTCAAGCACATGAACTTTTGAAACGACGCCATTGACAAGAGTGGGGACATAGGTCGTGTAGGGATCAGGCTCAACCCATCCGGAAGCTTGGAACAGAAGACTCCCTTTGCCTGTCGTGGATGTTTTTGGCAATGGAGTGGGGGAATCATCTTCCGTCTTCCTGATGGTAATCACTTGGGCTGTTTTGACGTCGATCGCCGGGATTAACCGGTCGCCAAATAGCCAAGCGAGAATGGTAATGAACCCAACGAGCAGCCCAACCGGCAAAAGCCAGGCTAGCGAGCGCCGTCGTTTCGGAGCTGGCATGTCAGCTGTGGATGGATTGGATGTGATTTTGTCGAGTGACATGAGAATAGTGAATGGTGAATTTTGAATGCATCACCACGGCAATGCGTTGCCAGTGGATGCAAAAACAGAAAGCTACAACGAATGGTAGCACTCAAGTGGTTGGGGCAGACCGTACAAGTGGGTCTGCTAACAAGATAGTATCAAAGTCTCAGCACGCTGTGCCTGAGATAAATAGGGGTGCGACCAGTTAGGCCGGGTGATGGGTCACCTCGAGCGGGTGCTGTGGTGTGCAGCGATGCCAAAGGCAGCTGCACGGAGCGCAGATCAAAATCATGTGGAGGAAGAAGGGTTTCGGTATCGGATGGGATTTTATCTGAAACTTGCCATACGAAGTCGCCGACATCGACCATGAGATGCTGGGTGCAGTCGTCACAGGGGCTCGACGCTGGATCGTTGTGAGACTCGGTTTCTGAGCAACATGTATTGCAGGAGGAGTCATGTGACGCCGAATCTGTAGCAGGTTTCTCAACCTCACAGACACAGTCGCCAGCGATATAGGAGTCCAGACAGAGGCAATATCCAAGCACAGGATGCTTCAGGGCGATGAGCATGGCCATCACCGCGATGAACATCACAGCTGTCGTTTTTCTGAACATAAACAATATATTCCGTGGTCAACTTAGTTGAATTTTACTCATAGGTCAAATCCAAAGAATGCGATCGGTTAGAGCATTTTTTTGGCTTGTTTCTCCAGCTGGCTTCTAAGTTTGTCCGGTAATCCGTAAGAGGGAAGTTCAGCCAGAAATGCTTTCCAGTCTTTCTTCATCCCAGAACCAAGATAGGCATTCAGGCGCGTGGCAACCGTGGAGTCGGCAAGCGACTTAGCATCGGGATACGTCTTGCTGAGGAACTCACGAACGTCTGAGTAACGGGTGAGATAGTATTTCTGATGGTAATTCTCAGCATAAGTGAATTTGAGCACGGGGAGAATTTCGGTTTGCACATCGCCGATGGAAATACCGAGCCGCTCAGCCTGTTTGACGCGCGAAGTTTCGGCAGCTTTCCGCTGGTTGTCGTTTTGATAGAAAACGGCGTTCATGTATTGTCGACTGCTATTATTCCGATCGCAGCGATGCGCGTTCCAGAAATGATCAAGCAACTGCTCGTAGGAGATGACCTTGGGATCAAAATCGATTGAAATCGCTTCCGTGTGATCGCCCATGAACCGATAGGTGGGTTTGGCCTTGGTTCCGCCGGCATAGCCAACCCGGGTGCGCAGAACGCCTTTGAGACTACCGAACTCGGAGTCAGGTCCCCAGAATCATCCAATACCGAACGTCGCGGTCTCGTAGGCAATTTTTGAGCTTTCCTTATCGAGAGGGAGGCTTTGCGCATCGACCTTGCCG
>JARFPV010000603.1 GCA_029288115.1 Akkermansiaceae bacterium
TAGCCTGCTGATTTCCAAGCATCGTTCATATCGCCCGGGTGATAGAATGCCACCCAGCGTCCGTCGTGTTTGATTCCCAGAGCACGTCGACCGCCGTGGTGCCAGAATGCCGGGGCTCCGTCTGGGAATCGGGTAGGTGCCTGGTAGATCATATCGTCGTCTGCGATATCGATCAGCGGTTTATCAGGGAAGACCTGGCGGATAAAATGCAGGAAGCTGCTGTGAAACCGGGCACTACCGGCATCGGCGATGAGCATCCCGCCGCCGAGGCAGTACTCGCGCAGGATCTTGATGTCTGCTGAGCTCACACGACCCATATTGTCGTTACCTGTCAGATAAACAAAGGGAGGAAAGCCGTCTTTCGGGTATTTCTTAAGCAGCGCGATCGAGTGGCTCTCGCCTCTTCGGGCGATTTTTTTCAAGCCAGTGATCCTGGCAAACTCGCGCAGGAAGTTGATATCGGCACCGGTCTCGTTCATGCCGTCGTCCCAGCCTTTACCTCCATGTTCGAGTCGGATGAAACGGATCTTGTAGTCGTCCATGCCGGCTGGCCAGCCACCGTCGGTGCCACCACCTTTACCGATCTTACCTGGATTGGCAATCGCACCAGCCACGTAGGTGTTTTGCGTTTGTTTCTCCATTTCCTTATCCACCTCGGTTTCATCGAGGTCAGGAATCGCGGTGATGATGTCGGAGTTCGGTCGCAGCGTGAGGGTCTTCTTCTTTTTCTTTTTCGGTTTGACCATCTTGACCATGGCCACCACGGGATTACCACTGCCTTTGGGAACCTTGTAGGCTTCGACGTCGCCTGAGCATTGAGTCAGGAGCCACGGAATCACGATGAGAATCATGATGTGTGTGGTGGCACTACCGTAAAGGCTACGGCGGTGGCGTGGGTCACGCCCATGAGTCCGGAGGTCTTCTAACACGCGGTCACCACGCATGGCGTCACCTGTGTTACTCGTAAAGGCGGCATAAACTGAGCGGCTGCGCAGCATGACGCGGAGCCATCCCGCGTAAAGGCCCACGGCGAGCGCTGGCCAGCACAAACTCCACCAGAATAGAAGGATGGTCGCGCGATCCTGTTTCGCCCCGTAAATTTCAAGTTCGGCACCGAGGATATCGAAGAGGCCAATCCAGACCACGATGACATAAGCGGCTACCGCAAGGTAAACGGCAATTAACGAGGTTCTGAGAATATGATAAGTCGCGGCAACACGCACCAAACTGAGCAAACCTGCAGCGGCACATAGAATCCCGACAATACCAAACACCTTGAAGCAAAGGTTCAGCGTCTGCACCATCTGACCGGATTCAAAGTGAATCGCAATCGGCACATTGTCTTCCAGAAAAACTTCCAGGGCTGACGGACCCCAGTTCCAAAATGCCCAGCCGAGCCCTAACAACATCGTCGTCGCGATGCTAACCACGATCGCCTTGAATGGCGATGGTTGTGTTGGGATCTCATCAACCCACTCACGCGGGAGATTGGATGTCGGTGTCTGACTGGATGAGCTCATTTTATGGAGTGGGGACATTCTGTCCCCGGCTTACTGTCGTGCGGAGATTCCAGCCTGACGCCCGACAGGGAGATGCGGACTGCAAGTCCGCGCTCC
>JARFPV010000694.1 GCA_029288115.1 Akkermansiaceae bacterium
GTGCGCACCCCAGTCACCGAACTTACGGCTGCCGTATTCCCAGTAGCAGCGCCAGCCACCGCCGTATGTGCCTTTGACACGGTTATCAGAATACTCGTAAAATGGTGTAGGCCCGAGCCAGCGGTCGTAGTCAAAGCCATCCGGCACGGGGGCTACCTTCTCCTTTTCAGGCGGCATTGGAAAACGCCCGAGTCCTGCATAGATCTCCTTTACCTCGCCGATCAGACCGTTGCGCACCAGGTTGGCGGCAATCCGGAAGTAGATCGACGAGCGCTGCTGAGTACCGACTTGAAGGATCCGACCATATTTCTTCTCTGCGGCTATCATGGCCTTTCCTTCCTCGATGGTGAGTGTCATGGGTTTTTCAACATAGACATCCTTACCCACCTTCATGGCGGCGATAGCAATGGAGGCGTGCCAGTGATCAGGAGTCGTGACACACACAGCATCGATGGAGGGATTTGAGAGAATATCCTCATAACGGGCTGTGGCCTGAATGTCTTTGAATCCTCTCTGCTTCAACACGCCGACCGCTTTATCGAGTTGCCATTTCTTGACGTCGCACACCGCAAGTGGCTGCACCTCATCCATACCGGCAAACGTCTTCAGGTGGCTGCCGGAAATGAGTCCCATTCCGATGAAGCCCATTCCGATACGGCTGTTCGCCCCGGGTTTACTGAGTGTTTCAGCTGAAACAATCTGAGGACCGGCGACCGTAGCTCCGGCAGCAGCGAGAGAAGATTTGAGAAATTGACGGCGAGTAGTGTGTGCGGGCTTTTTCATAACTGAAGAATTACAGATTTTGACTAAAAATAAACTGTTTTTCCTACTTTCTGAGGCAAGCCCAAATGACTTGGTCCATCCATTTACACACTTCGGCTCAGGATTCAATAGGATCAAACAGTTCTGATCACTCCCAGCTTGCACCTACAATGCAAAAAATCTGGAGCCGCTGGCCGGAATTGAACCGGCGACCTATTCATTACGAGTGAATTGCTCTACCCCTGAGCTACAGCGGCGTAATCGCGGGGGACGGGAGGTGATTTAGCACAGAATTTGGCTGTAGCAAGTGTTAAGAATCATGCTCGGGCTCGACATGGGGTGTTGTCGTTCCTAGTCTCCCGCAGGTGGAGTTGGAGTTACATCGTGAGTTTCTTGAGCAGTCCAAGCGGCGACGTTACTTGGTTGGTGTTTCTGGGGGGCGGGACTCGGTGGTCTTGCTTCACACACTGCTCGATCATGGTTACCGCAATCTGGTTGTCTGCCATCTCAACCATGGGTTACGCGGCAGGGAATCTGGAAAGGACGCTACATTTGTCCGCAATCTGGCAAAAAAGCATGAGCTTGCGTGCGAAATTGGACGCGAGGATGTGAACAAGCTGATGCGAAAAACGGGCGATTCGATGGAGCTGGCAGCGCGTAATGCGCGGCATCGGTTTTTCTCTAACTGTGTCCGCGCCCATCGCTGCCCGCGCGTGTTACTGGCGCACCATGCAGACGACCAAGCCGAGACGATTCTGTTCAACCTGCTAAGAGGGTCTGCTGGGCTGAAAGGTATGCAATTTCAGTCCCTACACACGATCGAAGGTAAAAGGATGGATTTTTCCCGACCATTATTGGCTGTCACGCGTGAGCAGATTGACGCCTATGTAACGCATCACCGCATCCAGTATCGAGATGACGCAAGCAACTCCCAACCTGTGGCAGCACGCAACCGCCTGCGCAACGAAGTGATGCCACTACTACAGGACATCATGGGACGTGACATCCGCCCCGCACTGATCCGTGCAGAAAAAGTCTCCACAAGCCATGAGCAGAGCATCCGCAGCATCATTGACGGCTATCAGCTCGAAGATCCACAAGGTCGGTTGTTCCTGCCTAAGCTTGAACGCCTCGCGTCGGCTGTGCAATTAACTGCCATCCAAATGCACCTCAAAAAAAATGGCATTAAAGACATCAGTTCAGAAGTGCTCGAGCGATGCCAAACCCTTATCCATGACCTATCTACAGCCAAGGTAAACTTGTCTGGCGATCGGTTTTTCCGACGCAGAGCAAAACGACTATTTATCGATTAATTATTATGCGTGTTGTTATTCAGAGAGTTTCAGAAGCCAGCGTGACCATTGATGGCGACATCAAAGGGTCGATCAACCGTGGATTCTTAATATTGTTAGGTATTGTGGAAGAAGATAGCCAGAACGACATCGACTGGCTGGTTGGAAAAATCGTCAAAATGCGAATATTCCCTGACTCTGACGACAAGATGAACCTTTCGCTCGCCGATGTTGGAGGTGATTTGTTAGTCATTAGTCAATTCACACTGCACGCAGGCACCAAAAAGGGGAACCGCCCGTCGTTCATCAAAGCGGCAAGGCCGGAAACAGCCATACCCCTCTATCATAATTTTATCACAACTGCAGAGCAGGTACTGGGCAAGCCGTGTGCATGCGGTGAGTTCGGTGCGGATATGAAAGTGGCACTAATCAACGACGGCCCAGTAACCATCATGCTCGATTCTCAGTTGCGTGAGTAAGGTTATTTTTTCAACCTCACAGCAGTGCCGCAATAGGTGCAGTAAAACCACTTGAAAAAGATGGCATGGAGAGCCGTGGGGAAAATATATCCTACCACAGGAATGTGATGCGCCTTCTTGTTTTTCAGGCACTTCTTCGGGGCGAACCATCTCTGCCCGCAGACGCGGCACCGCGCACCAATCCCCCAGAACAGATAGCAGATAGCGGACAAGAATAAACCCGAGGACAAGCCAACTACCCACCAGAGCATGCTGTCACCACTGGCATACTCATGATACAGGAGCCAGGGGATACCAATGAAGTTTGCGATCAACATCACCTCTACTAACAGGGCAAAAAATGCAGAGATTCTGACGCGCCACGGGTTGGGATGCAACACACCACGGACAAATTTTTTGGAATCTGGACTCAACCCCTCATTAAGCCCCTCACTCAGCGATACTGCGCCTCTTTGCTCACCACGTTCGAGAGGTTTCACGTGGCTTGGCACATTCTCGGCTTCGCGCCGCTGTTTCCTCGTCTTCCGTTCTGGCGGCATCAGGTTAATTTCTACCTCACCGTGGCATTGACTAAGCAAAATCCCCTCTGGAATATCAGCAACCTTGAGTTTATGACGCCGAATCAGTGACGGGTCCAATGGTAACGCTTCAGGGGACAGCAGAAGCATTTCCTGAACCTCTGGATCATCCTCAAAGTTGACATGCGCAGGTGTGCGATCCGGGTCATCCTCGGGCTCATCCTCCACATCGTGAGGGTCCTCCACGGTTTCACCCGGATCGTAATTTGCGGCGGCACCTTTCCATTTACCGATTTCCTCGGTAGTAGGATGCTCATCGATGATTTTCAGTTTATCATTTGCCTTGGCGAGTTCGGCCTGCAGTTCAGCGGAGTCCACCCCGGCAAGATCACTGGCATCCAGATAACCAACCGCGCCGAGAAGATCGACGGCGTCGCTTGGCAATGCTGGAATATCCTGAAGCTTGGGCATGAAAGAAATCGATTTAAAACAGGCTACCGAGCGATCATCCTGTGGCAAGGACGATTATCCGAGGGACGCCCTCATTTCCTGTAGCTGGGAGAGCTTTTGTGACCACTCATCGAGTCGAGCTTTTTCACGATCAACGAGTTCGGCCGGTGCCTTGTCGACAAAGGCCGAGTTACTGAGCTTGGCTTCGCACTTCTTCACCTCCTGAGTCACCTTGGCAATCTCCTTATCGAGACGGGCCTGCTCAGCCTCCATGTCGATGAGGCCTTCGAGCGGCATGTAGGCTTCTCCAACATCGGTGACGGCTGCCGGAGTTCCCTTTGGTGCGTCATAGGACTCAAGAATCTCGATCTCGCCTCCGGCCAACAAGCCTAGCACATCGGTCTCGGCTGAGAGCCAGTCGGCAGCCTTGATAAGGATAAACTTCACATCCTTGCGAGTGGCGACGTTATATTCTGCCTTGAGGTTACGCAATTTGCCAGCAGTAGCGTAGATCTCATCGGCTTGTGATCCGTCATCACCTGATGATGTCAGCGGCGAGGAGGGATAGGTTTTCTCCATCACGAACTCACCCTCGGCGAGGTAGCCCATGCGATCGGAAAGCTCCTCGGTGATGTGCGGCATGAAGGGATGAAGCAACTGGAGGAAACGGCTCATCACGGAATCAAAAACAGCCAGCGTGGTGTCACGGGCTTCGGTGCTTGCGGTGTCACGAAGGTCACCTTTCACCGCCTCGAGGAACTTGTCGCAGAACTCACCCCAGAGGAAATCGTAGAGCTGTTGAGCGACGTCATTGAAGCGGTAGTCGGCGTAGGATTTCTCCACACCGGCTGCGAGGGCATCGAGCTTGACCGCGATATCAACATGGTAAGGTCTGAGCCCTTCGATCTCTGAGAGTTGTTCATTGACCACGGTGGCAACGCCACTCATCTGGCGAAAACGGCAGGCGTTGTAGAGTTTGTTGGCGAAATTCCGGCCTTCGGCGACTTGAGCTTCATCAAACCTAACATCCGTGCCAATGGGAGCTGTGCGCATCAAACCGAAGCGCAGCCCATCCGCTCCGTAATGATCCATCAGATCGATCGGGTCAGGTGAGTTCCCGAGTGACTTGCTCATCTTGCGCCCCTTGAGATCGCGGATGATCGAGGTGAAGAAAACATTTTTGAACGGCAACCCACCAGCGAAGTGGTAGCCAGCCATAATCATACGGGCGACCCAGAAAAAGATGATGTCCGGGCCAGTGACGAGGTCAGTGGTCGGGTAGAATTTTTTCTGTTCCTGTTCGTTCATGGTCGCAAACGGCCAGAGCCAAGAACTGAACCAAGTGTCCATCACATCCTCATCGCGCACCCAGTTATCTGAGTCGGCGGGAGGTTCGGTGCCTACATAGATATCGCCGGCCTGCATATCCGCCACATCAAGTGACTCGGCAGCCTGAAGCTGGTCGACTTTCTCCTTCTTATACCAGACGGGAATTTGGTGTCCCCACCAGAGCTGGCGACTGATGCACCAGTCTTGGATATTTTCCATCCAGTTGGCGTGGGTCTTCGCCCAGCGTGCCGGGCGGTAGGTGATGTCGCCATTCGCAACGGCATCAGCAGTCTCCTGGGTGGCAGGATATTTGAGGAACCATTGCATGGAGATACGTGGCTCAATCACAACATCGGCACGCTCGGAAAAGCCGACGTTATTATCGTATTCCTCGACACGAATGAGCAGCCCTTTGTCCTCTAACATCTGTGCCGCCTTCTTGCGGGCAACAAATCGATCGAGGCCGTCGAGCTCCGGGCAATCCGGACAGTTGACAGTACCGTCAGGGTGCAGCACATCGATGATTTCGAGATTGTGGCGTTCACCGATTTCGAAGTCTGCCTTATCGTGAGCAGGTGTTATTTTCAGAGCACCGGTTCCGAATTCGACATCGACATGCTCGTCGGCAACGATCTCGATCTCAGCCTCGGGGAAGGGTCGGCGGACTTTACGGCCAATGTACTGGGTGAAGCGCTCATCCTTCGGATTCACGGCAACCGCGGTGTCGCCCATCAATGTTTCCGGGCGGGTGGTGGAAATTTCCAGAAACTCTCCGGGAGCGTCCACGAGCTCATATTTCATGAAGTAGAGCTTCGATTTCTGTGGCTTCATGATCACCTCCTCATCGGACAAGGCGGTGAGTGAAACCGGGCACCAGTTGACGATGCGTTTACCTCGGTAGATCAGCCCTTCGTTAAAGAGTTTGGTAAAAACCTCAGCAACCTGTGCCGAGTAATCCTCGTCCATGGTGAAGCGTTCACGTTCCCAGTCGCATGAGCAACCAAGTCGTTTAAGCTGCTGGATGATAATGCCGCCGTGCTTTTCCTTCCAGTCCCAGACACGCTCAAGGAATGCGTCACG
>JARFPV010000083.1 GCA_029288115.1 Akkermansiaceae bacterium
AAATATTAAGAGAATCTAATGAAAATGGCGCGTTTCCTCTGTTTTCCGCCTATTATCAAAAAAAAAGGAAATTGGAGAGATTTTTTTTGACAGTCGTTCGCTCTCTGCTAGCGTGCCGCCCGCTTTCCGGAGGATTAGCGAGTGGATGCGGTGTTTCTGGTCTCGGTTTGAACGAGTTTAGAGAGGCCGGATTCCTTGTAAAACCAAGGGAAAGTGCTCGGGGCGAAAGCTCTTGTAGCTCAGGGGTAGAGCGCGTCCTTGGTAAGGACGAGGTCGGCGGTTCAATTCCGCTCAAGAGCTCCAGTCCAGAGCAAAAAAGTCTGTTCGTTTTTTCTTCCTTGTCATACCGCAGGAGCAGGAAAAACAGAGCAGCACAACCTCGATCCATTTTATGGGTCAAATACAGACCTAAGACTAAGAAAAACCAGTAACCCGAGAGGGTAATCACAACTACAATAACACCATGGCTAAAGAAGCATTCGAAAGAAATAAGCCACACGTAAACGTCGGTACTATTGGCCACGTTGACCACGGCAAAACTACTCTCTCCGCAGCTCTCACCAACATCCTCGCTGAACAAGGCGGAGGTGAGGCAAAGGCATATGATGAGATCGACGCAGCTCCTGAGGAGCGTGAGCGCGGTATCACCATTTCCACTGCACACGTTGAGTATGAGACAGCAAACCGTCACTACGCACACGTTGACTGCCCAGGTCACGCTGACTACGTTAAGAACATGATCACCGGTGCCGCTCAAATGGACGGTGGTATTCTTGTTGTTTCCGCTGCAGACGGCCCAATGCCCCAGACTCGTGAGCACATCCTGCTCGCACGTCAGGTTGGTGTCCCAGCACTCGTTGTTTTCATGAACAAGACCGACCAGGTCGACGACGAAGAGCTCCTCGAGCTCGTCGAAATGGAAATCCGCGAACTTCTCAGCGCCTATGAATTTCCTGGTGATGACATTCCTGTCATCTCCGGTTCTGCTCTTAAGGCCCTCGAAGGTGATGCCGATCAAAAGGCAAACATTCTCAAGCTCATGGAGGCTGTCGACAGCTACATCCCTGAGCCAGAGCGTCCAGTTGACCAGGACTTCCTCATGCCTATCGAGGACGTGTTCTCGATTGAAGGTCGTGGAACCGTTGCTACCGGCCGTATCGAGCGTGGCATCGTCACGAAGATGGAAGAGGTCGAAATCGTGGGTATCCGCGAAACACAGACTACTACTATTACTGACATCGAGATGTTCCGTAAGCTTCTCGACGAAGGTCGTGCAGGTGACAACGTGGGTCTCCTCGTTCGTGGTCTTAAGAAAGACGACCTCGAGCGTGGCCAGGTTATCGCCAAGAAGGGCAGCGTGACTCCTCACACCAAGTTCAAGGGCGAGATCTACGTTCTCTCCAAGGATGAAGGTGGACGTCACACACCATTCTTCAGCAACTACCGTCCTCAGTTCTACTTCCGTACCACAGACGTGACCGGTAGCATCAAGCTTCCTGACGGCGTCGAGATGGTCATGCCTGGCGACAACGTCGAGCTGGAAGTCGATCTCATCACACCAATCGCCATGGAAAAAACCATGCGCTTCGCTATCCGCGAAGGTGGCCGCACCGTCGGCGCAGGACGTGTCGCTGACATCCTCGACTAAGGCACAACTCTAGGTCTGGCAGGTTTACCCACCCCGGGTTGCCCGCCGCACAAGACTGGTTTTCAGGGGCACTCAGGTCACACCACCTGGGTGCCCCTCAGTCGCCTAAAGAAACCCCGTCAAAACATCGCCCCAGCCACTCGGAGTAACTGGAGCCATTTTAGAATCATATCAAATCACAGGGAAGTAGCTCAATTGGTAGAGC
>JARFPV010000136.1 GCA_029288115.1 Akkermansiaceae bacterium
ACCCCTCTATCTGCCTACATGAAGATCAGCGGCAACGGTGAGGCGTTTCTCTTTGAAAGTGCGGAAATCACTGGTGACAGCGGAAGATACTCGATCCTTGGCAGTAATCCACGCGCCGTGATCAAGGCACACGATCAGGAAATTACGTATTCCGATCGCGCGGAAACCAGGACCTGGACTGCCGAACGTGACGTGCTCGCGGAGCTCGAGCAGCTGATGGAGAAATACCAACCCGTCACGCACGGAAATGCACCGCCGTTCTACGGAGGTGCCGTCGGATATCTGGCATACGATGCCGTTAGGCAATTCGAGCCCAGCATCAATGAAGCGGCCAAAGACGAACTCGGCCTACCGGACGCGCTGTTTATCATCGCGGACACACTGCTTATTTTTGACCACCGCCTGCACCGACTGATTGTGGTGGCCAATGCATTTGTCGATGAATTCGAGTCCCCTGAGACAGCCTACGAAGACGCCAAGCGGCGTATTGAAACGCTGATCGATCAGCTCGATGAACCACTGCATATTCCTCCACTCAATGGTCTAGCAGAATTCGATACACCTGACGCCTCTAGTAATACCACTCAGGAGGAATACGAGTCGATGGTGCTCAAGGCCAAGGATTACATCGCCGCTGGTGATGCTTTCCAGATCGTTCCCAGCCAGCGGTTCGAGGTCGATTTTTCCGGCAGCCCGGTGGATCTCTACCGCGCCCTACGCCACGTGAACCCATCCCCCTACATGTTCATCATGGAGTTCGAAGGATTTTCCTTGGTCGGCAGCTCTCCCGAAGTGCATGTGCGGGCGATTGACGGAAGAATCGATATTCGCCCGATCGCGGGGACCCGCTGGAGGGGCAAAACTCCCGAGGAAGATGATGCACTCGCTGCTGATCTGTTAGCCGATGAAAAAGAGTGCGCTGAGCACCTGATGCTGGTCGATCTGGCACGCAACGACGTGGGCAGAATTTCCAAACATGGCAGTGTTACTGTGGACGACTTCATGATCGTTGAGCGCTATAGCCACGTCATGCACATTGTGTCCAACGTCCACGGTGATCTCGATGACGAGCATTCCGCATACGATGTGCTCCGTGCCACATTCCCCGCAGGAACCGTCAGCGGTGCTCCCAAAATC
>JARFPV010000280.1 GCA_029288115.1 Akkermansiaceae bacterium
GTGCTTACGCTGACGCCTGAGGGTCAGCGTGACAGTACCCAGGAAAAACAGGGCGGCAGTGGAGGGTTCGGGGATGGGCGTGACGTCAAGCTCGACGTAATCGATCTGGATCCAGATTCCACTACCACCGGTCCTATTGATAGTCAGGACATTCGAGCCGGTGTTCGCAAGCGTATTGCTGATCCCTGTGCTGACGAGTTTTCCCGACTGGGGGATTCCGTTCTCCGTGTGGAACAGCGTATTGTTCAGCTTGAATTCGACGTTATGGTCACCGCCGTTGTTGCCGCCGGCGCGGAATTCCATATCAAACTGGAACGTCCCCGCCGCCTCGCCCGCAGTGAGTTGGAAAAAAATGTTGATGGTTGGATCGCCCGCCAAAAGGGCCCGCTCGAAGCCGTCTTGGGACGCGACCCCATCTTGCCAAGTCTCCTGCCCGCCGGACCAGTTGACGCCGGCTGGAGTGGTCGTCGTGTAATCACCATTCTCCCAATAGTAATTGTCATCGGCTTGAGACTCGGGATCGAAGTCGCTTTGAGAATTATCGTCTGCTCCAATCAAGAACACGGTCGCAGCCGTCGCTCCAGGTGCGGCGACGAAGGACAATGCCGTGATAAAGAGTGCCAGTTTGTTGAGTTTTTTGTCGATCATGTCTTTGTTTTAAGTTTAAAGCGTGACGTCAATTTCCAAACCTGTCGGGTCTGGAGCGGGAATCACGTCAGAATAGTTTGTTCGACTTGCATGACAAGATTTTTCTTTGAACTACCCGGCCCTTACGGGGCCCACTAATAACGAGGACGATGATCCAATCCGGCTCGCACATCCTTTGCTCGACAAGGCCCGCCGTTTCATGACATGGATTGTCGTGATGAACCTGAAATTTCTTCTCCTGATCCTGCCGCTATGCCTTTCCGTCCAGCACGTGCAGTCCCAGACGGATCCTGCCGCGACTCTCTTCACGGGAAAACCAGTGATCATCTCCGAGGGTCACCAGTTTGCCGAGGGCATGGCATTTGATGCGGAAGGAAATTTTTACTTCACCGATGTGCCGGCTGGCAAGCTGTTCAGGGTCGATGCCAAGACCGGCAAGAAGTCACTCTTCGACGACCAGAGCGGCAAGACAAACGGGATCGCGATAGGCCCCGACGGCATGCTCTACGGCTGCGCCGGTGGTGATAAACGCATCTACCGCTGGGATCTGAAGTCCGGAAAAAAAACACCGGTCGCCGAAGGCGCATTTTCCAACGACATCGCCATCACCCGCTCGGGGATCATCTTTTTCACCGACCCCAAGACCCAATCCGTCTGGCGGGTCTCCCCTGCCCCGGAACGAAAACTCACCAAGGCTGCAGCGCTGCCATGGAGGCCGAATGGGATCGCGCTCAATCCCAAGCACGACACGCTCATGGTGGCGGAGTTCGGTGCCGACAAGGTGCACCGGTTCCCCGTCGCGGCCGATGGATCGCTCGGCAAGTCCGAGCCAGCTTATCGCTTGGCCACGGGTGAGGATGGTCGGGGGATGCTCGACGGCATGGTGGTCATGCCGTCCGGAAACCTGCTGATCGGAACCGCACGCGGCATCCAGCTCGTGCCACCACTGAGTTCCAAGTCCGCAGACTTCAAAGCCATCGTCATTCCCCCCTTCGGCGACCGACCACGCTGCAACTACGTTCGCCTCAGCCCCGACGGTCAATGGCTCTACGCAGCGTTCCGAGCCGACATCGTCCGGCTTCCCGTTCGCAAGGGCGCGATCCGCTGAGTTTGCCTCCCCTACTTTCCGGCCTTTCGCTCTGCGAGTCCTTTTTTAATGGCTTCGGCGACGGCATTTCCGACCACTTCAGCCTGCTGGCGGTTCCAGAAATGGACGTCCTTGCCCTCGGCCCAACTCTTGAACAGCTCGTTCGTTTTAACCGCTTTGCGGACCGTTGCATTGAGGTCATTGATGAGGATGTCGGGGTGCTTTGCCATGACTTCCATGGCAGCTTTGTTGAAAACGAGGTCCTCGTCCTTGCGGCGTGCCATCGTTCCAATTTCCCAGTGGCCGATGGAAGTGTTAGGAACCGGAGTTGTGCTACACCACATCAGGGTGGCACCGGTCTTACGCATGATGGCGATCTCTTTTTCGAGGTTTGCCTTGTACTGCTCGATGTCCAATTGGTATTTTCCGAAGGTTTTCGTCTCCTCGTTATACCATTGTTTCAGATCGTGCAGCCCGTGGTTGAACTGGATCAGGTCCCAGTGCTGCCCTTTGGCTTTGTAGTCCCCTAACCAAAGCTCCATGCAGGCTACCCCCCGGTCCGATGGCCCGGCATTACCCTCAACCCGATGGTAGTTGGCTATCCCCTTTAACGCCTTCTTGGCAGACACATGGTAGTTCATGCTGATCGAGTCGCCTACGACCAGCACCCGTGGCAAGTTCGGGTCATCCAGTTTCCGGAGGTCGATCTGGGGGAAAACCTCCATCCGGCTCGCCGTGAAATCACCGTCCACATAAGCGCCGTGGATTCGAGTTTGCCAGACACCGTCTGATATCGCCTTGGCAGTGGAAGGAGAATAAACGTCGACCATTCCATTGGGACCGGGCAGAGTGGCTTTGATTGTTTTCCCGGGAAGCTCAAGACTTCCCTTGCGGTGTCTGTTGTCCGTTTTGTCCGGTGTAAACCAACCAATGACGCTGCTGCGGTCTTTCGACAGGCCATGTGGCTTGTCGGTGCCCGTTAGAACTTTCACACTCCGATGGCGAAGCTCGCCGCCTGCTTTGATCGCCTGGACCGCATTGTCGTTCAAGTCGTAGAACTCAACCATTTGACGCCCGTGGATGTTTTTGAAATTCTTATGCCGCACCACCTTGGTGAACCGGGTGGCATCGGTCCAATGGATCGTGTGGCGGGATTTCCCTTCATCCGTCTTGGGGTCGTAAACGGTCTCCTTGAGTAGCTCGAAACATTTCTTTGCCGGATCAACATGAAAGATTTTCCCCTTCACCCCATTCAGATCTTCTGCGGCGTGGAGAGGCAGCGTGTTGAGGAGGGCGACGCATGCTGTTAGCAGCGGAATTTTTTTGAGTGTTTCCATGGTGCTACTTTCCCTCACGCGCCCACTGCTTGTAAAGCTCGGCATTCTTGCGGTAGATTTTGTCGTTGCGACCCTTCAACTGGTCTTCGGTTTCGAGGATGTAGACTTCCGGCGTCTCGGGGCCCGGGTCCTTGGTTTCCATGATCCATGCATCGAGCAGGGCACGGTGCTGTTCAAGGGCTGAGGCGTGCTTCGGGTCTTCGGCAAGATTGCGGATCTGCCAGGGATCTTCGGCGTAAAGGTAAAGCTCCTCGCTGGGTCGGGTAGGAGAAAAGAGCAGTTTGGTGGCGAGGGGGTTAAGCCCTCCCTTGGCGTGGAGTTCGCGCAGGCGCTTGACGATCAGCTTGCCGTCCTTGTAGCTGCTGGGCATGAGATGCGGTCTCTGCGGGAAATAATTGCGGATGTAGAGGTAGCGCTCCGTGCGCACCGAACGGATCCGATCTGCCGCCTCACCGCAACGATCGCGCGCTGCGAAGGCTTTCGTCTTGGGCTGGTAGTCCTTCGCCAGAATATCGCGCGCCTCCATTTTCTCCGGTATGGCGATTCCGGCTGCCGCCAGTGAAAGTGCCGCCACATCGATGTGCTCGACCAGATCCTTACGCACATTTCCCTTGGTAATACCCGGCCCCCGGATCACCAGCGGAATGTGGGTGCCTTCGTCGTAGAGGAACTGCTTGCCACGGGCATGGCTGATGCCGTGATCAGTGAAAAAGACGATGAGCGTATTTTCTAACAAACCCTCCTTGCGCAGCCGCTCGATTACCAGGCCAACATGGCGGTCGGTCAGGCGCACCGAGTCGAGATAGGTCGACCAATCTTTCAGCATCACATCATCCCTAGGGTAGTACGGCGGCAGGACGACTTTCTCGGGAGGCGTGACCTTGCCAAAAGTTTTGGTGATCCGGCGATCAAAGGCTTCATAGCTCGATGCGGATGCCCCGCGCATCTTGCCGCCATGCAGCTGCACTTGCATGAAGAACGGCTGACCTTCCTTGCGCCCAGCCCAGTCGGAGCCGTCGTAGATCCCCGTGTCCCAGGTGAAGTTGTAATCGGTTTTTCCAAGTCGGTCCCGATGGGCATTTTTGAGAGGCATGGACCGGAAGTCCAGATCCGGCAGACCACTGCCGATGCAGGTGTGGTAGCCCGCTTTTTGAAAAAGCACGGGAATGGGCTGCACGCAATCCGGCAACTCAATACGGTGCTTACCGCGACCACTACGATGGTGATGCACACCAATCGATGTCTGGTACATGCCCGTGATGATCGAGGAACGGAAAACCGAACACACCGGTGAGGTGGCATAGGCGTGGGTGAAGCGCAGGCCCTGCGCGGCAAGCGCATCGACGTGCGGAGTCTTAATCTGCTTCTCCCCGTAGCAGGAGAAATTCGCCGACATGTCATCGACCATGAACCACAGGATGTTAGGCCTCTCTGGTTCCGCAGCTTGCAACATGGGCACAAGCAAGCCAGTCGCGACCATCACGGAAAGGGTGGCAGTCATCAGGAGGGACAAGATCATCTTCATGGGCTTACTTTCCTTCACGGGTGCATAGTTTGTAAAGCCCGGTATTTCCCTCGCATAGTCAAGTTGTCCATTTTTATCGCCAGGCACGGAGGCTGGGTTTCAACTTTGGTAGGGGCACCTCGCCGAGGTGACCGTTATGTTAGATCGGTCGCCTCAGCGAGGCGACCCTACCCACGAAAAACCCCACGCCCCGGTGACGGGGAGTGGGGTTGGAAGATTGCCTGGTTTACCGAGGTCGGTTTACTTACGGCGGCGGAGGACCTGTCTCGCCATAGCCTTTGGCGTAGGCGGAAGCCGTTACTTACGGCGGCGGAGTATGAG
>JARFPV010000302.1 GCA_029288115.1 Akkermansiaceae bacterium
GCCCTTGACTGTTCTGTACCTCATATGCCTAACCAGCGCAGGTCTTGTAATGGCTGCAATTCATGGAGCTGCGATTGTTTGTGCAGGTATTACAATGTTGGCTACTTTATGGATATATTGGAAAAAACCCCGGTCTCGGCACCACGTTACTTTGACAGCAATCATATCATTGCTTGTGCTTGTGTTCGGAACCGTGTATTACCTCGAGCAGCTCGAGGCATCAGACTATGACCCGCAAGGACCTATTGGATATTGAGTCGCTCACACGCGAGGAGATCGAGCATTTGCTGGATCAGGCAGCGCCGTTCAAGGAGCTCTTCACTCGCTCGGTTAAGAAGGTGCCCGCCCTCAAGGGGAAATCTGTCCTGACGCTCTTTTACGAGCCGAGCACACGCACGCTCTCATCCTTCGAAGTGGCAGCGAAACGTCTCTCTGCGGATGTGACTACTTTTGACGTGCCTCACTCATCGGTTGTGAAAGGTGAGACAGTTCACGACACCATCGCTACACTTCAGGCGATGCGTACCGACTACATCATCGTGCGCAACCGGATGCCTGGGCTGCCAAAAGTAATTGCACAAGCAACGCGCGCCAGTGTGATCAATGCCGGGGATGGTGCCCATGCGCACCCGACCCAGGCTTTACTGGATGGCTTCACGTTCCGTGAAGTGTTTCCTGAGACTGAGGGTAAAAAAATCCTCATCGTGGGTGATATCCTGCACAGCCGCGTTGCGCGATCCACATCCAACCTGATGCGCAAGCTCGGAGTCGAGGTCGCCTGGCTTGGCCCTGGCTCACTGGTGCCGAAGCATGGCCCGCGCGACATCAAGAGATTCACGGACTACGACGAGGCGATGGCGTGGGCACCCGACACCATCTACCTGCTGCGCGTGCAGATGGAGCGCCAGGATACCCAGTATTTCCCAAGCCTGCGCGAATATACCAAGCTCTATGGAGTTACTCAGGAACGATTCAAACGTATCGCTGACCAGGGCGCCTACATCATGCATCCTGGGCCAGTAAATCGCGGAGTGGAACTTTGCGACGATGTGATGGAATACGACCGCGCACTTATCGATCAACAGGTGGAGAACGGAATTGCCGCACGCATGGCAGTGCTCTACTGGCTCAAACCTGGAGATGTGTTAGGTGATTAAGTTTTAGGTGTGATGTCCTATCCAATGAGCTCGCTTAACAAGCTACCAAAACATAAATAACCTAACCTCTCAAATAATGTCATCCCTCCTTATCCAAAACGCCCGTATCGCCAGTGAAGATTCTGATGATCTGACTCCGTCCGATGTGTTGGTGGAAAACGGAACGATCGCCCGGATGGAGCAGGGGATTGAGGCGGCAGAAGGTGTGCGTGTGATCGATGCTGCAAACCGCATTCTGATGCCTGCGATGTTTGATACCCACATTCACATGCGCGAACCTGGGCAGGAGGCGAAGGAAACAATCAAGTCAGGCACCGAGGCTGCCATCAACGGTGGGGTTACTGGAGTGGTCCTGATGCCAAACACGGCTCCAGCCATTGATTCGGCCGCTATGGTGCGCACGATTTACGATATTGCTGGGCGTGATGCACGAATCCCTGTTTATACCTCAGGCTGCATTACCAAAGGGCGCGAGGGAAAGGAACTGGCTGGTATCGATGGGATGTTGAGTCTTGGTGTGAAAATGCTCACTGATGACGGTGACGCTGTGCCTAACATGTCGCTGCTGAAACACGCGATGGAGTATGCCGCCGAGTTTGATTGTTTTTTTGCCAGCCACTGTGAGGTGCTTGAGCTTTCCGGCCCGCGTGCTCTGAACGAGGGAGTTGTTAGCCACCGGCTTGGCATTCCAGGAACTCCCGCATGCAGTGAGGAGATCTGCATGGATCGCGATATTCGCTTAGCTCACGCTACTGGTGCTCGGCTTCATATCCAACACGTATCCAGTCGGATCGGAATGGAAACAATCCGATGGTGGAAACAGATGGGTGCAAAAGTGACCGCGGAGGTTTCTCCGCACCACCTGCTGTTTAATGAAGAGGATATTGGCGACTACGACACGCACTACAAAATGAACCCGCCTCTGCGAACAGTAGAGGACAATGCAGCTCTGCTAGAGGGGCTCAAGGAGGGCGTGTTTGATATCATCGCTACCGACCACGCACCGCACACGCCTTTCGAAAAATCGCAGGATTTTGTCACTGCTCCGAACGGTATCACCGGACTCGAAACCGCGGTCATTTCACTCTACCACCACTACATCAAAAACAATGAGTTTGGCTGGGGCTTGTTATTGAATCGCTACTCAGCGGAGCCACGCAGAATGATGGGGCTCGACCCCGTGCCAGTGATTGAGGGTGGGAAAGCGGATTTCCTGTTGTTTAACCCCGATGGGCAAACCACCTTCACGGCGGACTATATGCAGTCCAAGAGCCAGAACACACCGTTCCTCGATAAGACGCTCGACGGCAGTATCGATCTGGTGGTGTTGGGTGATGAAGTTCTTCTCGACCGCGCATAAAAAACGGCTAGCCGAATCAACGACTAGCCGAATTAGAAAATATGCGAAGATTTATTAAGCTGTCTCGGCTGTGGCGAGCTGCTTTTTCTGCTCAAGGTTGATTCGGAACAGGTAGACGGTATTTGCGATGAATGCGATCGCAACAATCAACCAGATGATGGAGGTTCCATGGCTGAGGTTAAGAACAGATTTGTAAGCAGTGGCACGTGCGCCCTCAGTGTATACCAGTCCTTTATGCAGAGCTTGTGGATCCTGCTCCGCTTTTGCCAAGATGATGTAGGAACGATCAAACTGAGCACGTGGCTCATATCGATCAGCTCCTTTTTTGAGGAATACGGCACCGCATACGAGTGCGATGGCTACGATGATGTTCATTAGCAAAAACCAGCGCATGGATTTTGCCGGACCTTGAGGTTTGGCGGTGTTGTTGGAGGGATTCATATTGGAGGGGGGTGTGCCAGATGGCTAACAACGACACTCCCACCAGAGCCCCCCTTCGGTAAAGATATTCATACGCCCTGACGCTGCAGCCCTAGGGGGAAGCCAAGTTAGGTGTAATGTTTTTTTGGAAAGATGATCAACTTATCCTGACTTTTTAGCTAACAGATTGTGAATAACCCACGGGAATCCGGCTTTATTTACCTTCAAAAGGATGTTCACGCAAGGTCGGTACCAGTCGGCATGCCGGCACGGGCTGAGTTTTTTTAGAAATAAGATAAGGTTATTTCAGAGTGCGGAAGTTTTCGTTTCGCACGGTGACACCTAGATCGTCGAGGTGCTCTAAAAGTGGCATGACGACCTTGCGGGTGGAGTCGAGATGTTGTCGTAGCTCGCTCGCGGTTGCTTGGCCGCTTTTCTGGAGGTGCTCACGGATGAGATCGATGGCATGATCGCGTGTTGCTGCCGAGATCACGACTTTGGGTTCGAGCTCGATGACTTGGCCTGATCTGATCAGGAATTGAAGTGCCTGAGAATGCTGTGAGCTTGGTGTGAGGTCGGCAGGTGATGGTGGTTGTAGGCCTGACCGATCGAGTTGCGCAATGATGGACTCAGCCTGTGCTTTGATTTCCGCAGGAAGAGTGAGTGTATGATTGCTGGCTGCCAGTGTTTTGCCTGTGCGCTGGAAGCCGTCCGATTCCAGGGTGTTCAACAGCTGTGCAAACAAGTCTTCCGGGCATTCCTCGAGTGACTCTGCCAGTCGATCCAGTGGTATTCCCGGCAAATCAGGGTGTTGTTTGTGCCATGCGGTGATTGATTCTTTGGCAATCGTTGTTTGTTCGTTCCACCAAGAAGCATGCACAACTGTATTTTCTAACTGAATAGATTTACCCTCAGAGGCGAGTGATTGCATTGCGCTTTGGATTTCTTTTTCTCCGAATGGATGGTTGTGAAGTGGATTGTTGGCATCTAGGCTGTGGTCTCTTGTGAGTCGTGCCTGAAGGTGTTCCAGAACGTCCAAAGGTTGATCTGCGATTGGCAGGAGGAAATCGGCACGCGTTTCCGTGCGGAATCCGTAACGGGTCGGGCGAGTATCGAGCACGCATCCACCGGCGAGGGTGTTTTGCTGGGCGCCGTCGCGTAGCACGACGCGATCACCTAACAGAAAAAACTGGGGCTGATCAAGGCGTAGCTGGGCTAGGCAAGATTGTCCGGGCTCGAGATGTGTGCGGTCTCGTAGAATTACCCGTGCCCGGCAGCGTGTAGAGCCGTGGTGTAGCATCACCGTCTCCATATGTCGTAGAGGTCGTGGCTTGGTGCCTGGGATTGTGCGTGCCATGCGTTCAAGCTTGATGTCCAATGTGACCGTGGGCTTGCCGCATCCTTCTCCTGTGAGTGTTTGACCGCGCTCGGCACCCGCTTTTCCCGGGCTGTTGATGGGGAGATCGGGTAAGTTGAGGGCAGTTCGCATTCCGGGAAGTGCGGTTTCAAGTGACTGGCTGTGGTTCTGGATGTAGCGCACCCGGGTGGTGAGGCCGATAGGTTGCAGTTCGAGTGTGTCGCCGATGTTTACAGATCCTCCCGACAAGGTTCCGGTGACGACGGTGCCTGCGCCTTTTGGTGAAAAGATGCGATCGATAGCCAACCGGGGTTTTCCTGTGTCCTCGTGTGGGGGGCATGACCGGAGGGTCTTGGCGATTGTTTTTTTAAGGTCGTCAATGCCGTCCCCCGTGATTGAGGAAACTGGAATGATGGGGGCATCCGCGATGGAGGTGTTCTGAAGTTCGTCACGAAGGATTTCGATGGTGAAGTCGACATCCTCGCAGAGATCCGCTTTAGTGAGAGCGATCACAATGTTGGAAATGCCGAGGTAGCTCAGAATGTGTAAGTGTTCCTCTGATTGCGGCATCCATCCATCATCGGCCGCGATGATGAACACAGCCAGATCCAGCGCGCCGACGCCCGCCACCATGTTGTTCACGAAATCCGCGTGCCCTGGCACGTCGACGATGCCGATTTCGTATTGCTTGTCCTCGTCAGCCAGTGACAGGTGGGCGAAGCCGAGCTCAATGGTGACACCACGTGCTTTTTCCTCGGGGAGCCGATCCGGATCGGAACCAGTCAGTGCGCGAACGAGGGAGGATTTCCCGTGATCGATGTGTCCGGCAGTTCCGAGGACGTGGTGTTGAGGCATGTGCAGAGGATTCCCAAGAACATGCCTCAGCGCAAGTGATTATCCTGCGTCAGGGAAAGTCGTGGATAATATCACCAGATCTCGTAAGAAATTAGAGATAATCGTGGTATATTGGCTGTGGATTTGATCCACTCGATACGCGCATGAATTTACTTGGGTTTAAACGGCATATTGTGCTTCCGATCACACTTGTGTCATCGGCTGTAATGGCGGAGGAAAATATCTCCTTTAACGAGCATATTCGGCCGATTCTTAATTCAAAGTGCACCAAATGCCATGGCGGGGCAAAAGCGGATGGTGACCTTTCTCTGATCTACCGTGCCGAAGCACTGGGAAAAGGGAAGTCAGGCAAAACGATTATTGTCCCGGGAAAGCCCTCGGAGTCGGAACTCTACCGTCGGATTGTGACCGATGACATGGATGACAAGATGCCGCTGCAAAAGGGTGACCATGCTGAGGAGCCACTGAGCGAGGCTGAGACCAAACTGATCCACGACTGGATCGAGCAGGGCGCTGAGTGGGAGGAGCACTGGGCGTATATTGCGCCTGAAAAACCATCTGTGCCTAAGCTGAAGAACCCAGCGTGGGTGAGGCAACCAATGGATAAGTATGTCCTTGCGAGGCTTGAGCGGTTGGGGGTGTCACCCACGGCTGAGGCGGATCGTGCACAGTGGTTGCGGCGTGCTTCGCTGGATTTGACTGGGCTGCCCCCGACGCTCGCAGAACTGAAGCATTTTTTAAATAACCGGGATGACGATGCCTATGAGAAGGAGGTCGAGCGACTGCTGGGTTCACCTCACTTTGGTGAGCGGTGGACGGCGGTGTGGATGGATCTAGCTCGCTATGCCGACAGCAAAGGCTTCGAGAAAGACCCCCACCGGACGATCTGGCCGTATCGCGATTATCTGATCGAATCCTTCAACAAGGACAAACCTTACGACCTGTTTTTGAGGGAGCAGCTTGCCGGGGATCTTTTTCCGGATGCTTCATCTGAAGCGATGGTGGCATCTGCCTTCCATCGGAACACACAAACGAACACGGAGGGTGGCACTGATGATGAGGAATACCGGGTGATGGCGACGATTGACCGTATCAACACGACGTGGACGACTCTTCAGGGGCTCACATTTGGTTGTGTGCAGTGCCACGCGCATCCCTATGAGCCGATTCCGCATGGTGACTATTACCGCTTTATGTCGTTTTTTAATTCGACCGAAGATGCTGACCTGGATGGTGATTACCCGCAATTCAAGGTGGCCAACGATGCGAATCAACGGGATCAGGCGGCGAAGCTCTACCGGCAGATTGATGTATTGCGCACCGCGATCAATGAGCCTGGAAAGAAACGTATGCTCGCGACCAAGACCTGGGATCCGCTGCAGTATTCCGAGTTGAAGTCGACCCATGGAACCCTGCAGGCATATCCAACGGGAGAGATTCAAACATCGGGGACGCTGGCGGTGAGGACAAAGTTCGAACTGACTGCCACGGCCCAGAATTTCACCGCGATGAAGGTCACCATCATGCCGGAAAAGGATAGCCCTGTGGAGCTCCCTGTGCGGGGCTCGGTGTTGTCCCACCTTGTCCTGCACAAGATCAAAGCGGACGGCAGCAAGGAGGATATTCCGTTGAACTATGTTTTTGCCGACAGCTTGGTCGGGATATCCGATCCCGTGCAGAGTCTGAGCAAGGGGGCTAGCGGATTTGGTGGATACCCGAAACTTTTTGGGGCACGAACGGCGGTGATCGTTCCTCAGAATCCGGTGACATTTGCCGAGAATGAGAAGCTTTTTATCACCATTAACCATGCGTCCAGCACCACAGGGGCACAGGCATGCACGTTGCGGAAATTCAAGTTTGAGACCGATGACGACATGTCCTGGACCAAGCACATTCAGAGTGCTGGGCACAAGCAGGCGGTGGCCAAACATGCTCAGGCAAAGGATGCCTACAATGCGATCAAGGGAACATCCATTCCGGTGATGCAGGAGCGCCCACAGGATGCACAACGTGAAACGCGCCTCTTCATCGGTGGCCTCTGGTTGAATAAAGGGGAAATCTATACACAGGGAGTGCCTGAGTTGCTCAATGGATATCAGGACAAGGTGGTAAACCGGCTGCAGATGGCGCAGTGGATCAGCTCTCCCAAGAATCCGCTCACGGCACGTGTGATGGCAAACCGCGTGTTCTCCGAGCTCTTCGGGCGTGGGATTGTCGAGACACTTGGTGATTTCGGTACGACGGGAACAGCGCCGACGAATCAACCTTTGTTAGATGGTCTCGCTGTTTCTTTCCACGCTGATCATAAGTGGTCGGTCAAATCCTTGCTCCGGGAAATGGTGCTCAGTGCGACCTATCGTCAGGATCACAAGGCAACACCTGAACTGGCTCAATCGGACCCGCTGAACCATCTGCTCGCACGTGGCCCGAGGAATCGGCTGACGGCCGAGATGATACGCGACAATGCTCTGCTGGTATCCGGTTTACTGACTCGTAAGACAGGTGGTCCGTCGGTGATGCCGCCACAGCCGGACGGTATCTGGCAGGCGGTGTATAGTGGTGCCAAGTGGAAGACGGCAACGGGGGAAGAGCGTTACCGCCGCGGTCTTTACACCTACTGGAGGCGAACCAGCCCGTATCCTTCGATGATCACTTTTGACACGCCTTCACGCGAGGTATGTAGTCCACAACGTATTGCAACAAATACACCGTTGCATGCCCTGATTACACTCAACGATCCCGTCTACCTTGAGTGCTCACAGGCTCTTGCCAAGCGGATGTTCGGCGAGGGAGGAGACCTGAATGCACAACTCTCGTATGGCTATCTTCTCGTCACCCAGCAGAAGGCCCATGAGAAAACCATCGCTGCACTAACAAATCTTCATGCGAATCTGCTGGATGATTACCGGAAAAACCCCGAGCTGGTAAAAGAGATCGGTAAGACTCCGGAGGAAGCCACGATGACGGTGCTCGCCAATACCATTCTTAACCTCGACCAGGCCCTGACCAAATGAACGTATTCGAACAACTCCAACACGATTACCTCCAGCACCAGTCGCGCCGGCAATTTCTCTCGAAGTGTGTCGCGGGTGTGGGCTCGGCGTGGTTGACC
>JARFPV010000312.1 GCA_029288115.1 Akkermansiaceae bacterium
CCTCACCTACTCCATTGAAGAAGACTCCAATCCTGCCGTCACAGCCAGCATCGACGTTAGTAACCAATTACAGATCAGCTACCTCCCGGATTCCTGGGGTCGCGGCGTCGTCACTGTAAGGGCAACAGACTCCGTGGGAAATACCGTGGATGACAACATCACCATCGAAGTGCTACGCACCTACAACCTCTGGAAGTCATCCGTATTCTCCGCAGGCGATGCCGCCGACGACAACATCAGCGGACCAGGGGTGAGCAATGGTACCGCTCTCACGAATCTAGAACTTTACGTACACGGCCTCACACCCGCAGACCGTGAAAACGACGTTGTCATCTTCTCCAATACAAAAAATGGCAATTTTGACTACCCCACGTTCTCATTCCCCATGTTCAACCTCCTCTCAGGAATCACCTTCGCCATTCAGGAAAGCACCGACCTGGGAATAACAGACAGCTGGGAAACCATACCACACACAGTCGTCAACCAATCCCGGTCAGGTAACATCGATACCATGGTCATCCGCACCACCTCCCCCAGAGCCTCCGCAGATGCATTCTATCGTCTGGTCTTCACACTCACAGAGTAGCCCGCGATGCAAGAACACCAACGTTCCCAAGCAGGCTACGCCCTGTTCGACCTCGACCAGACGCTGATCCCCTGGGATACCCAGCTGCTGTTCTGTGATTTTGTGCTGAAACGCATGCCTTTACGCCGGCTCTATCTCGTGACCCTGCTACCTCTACTCCCCTTTTACAAACTGCTGGGATCGGATGGTTTGAAGCGTGTTTTTCTCAATTACCTCTGGGGGCTTAGCCAGGAGGATCTTGATGAACTGGCAAAGGAGTTCGTCGAACAGCATTTCCCTGACACTTTCTATCAGGAAATGCTTGGTATGCTTGCCGAGCAGAAACAGTTAGGCAGAACTACCATCCTCTCGTCAGCAAGCCCGGAGATCTGGGTCAAGCCCATCGCAGAAAAACTTGGATTCGATCACTACTTCGGCACCCAAATGGAAATGACTCCACGTGTCCCACTGTTCCCGGATCTTCCCGGCGGCAACAACAAGGGATCTAACAAGCTTATAAAAATGCGTCACATACTACCGGACGGGTTTGACATGGACAAAGACACCCTTCCTAACAGCTTCGGATTTTCAGACAGCCATGCAGACCTACCGATGCTGCGTGTCTGTGAACAAGCTGTGATGGTGCACCCTACCGAACGGCTGCATGAAGAGGGCAAGAAAAGTGCATGGGAACTGCGCACCCCTGAGCGCCCGACCATAGGCAAGCGACAGTTCGCGTTTGCATGCTTGCGCCAGGCTTTTGGAATATGGAAGTAGTAGAGAATTGATTAAAATCTTGTGTGACGGAATTGTTTCCCACTACATGTCCCCGCGCAGCCATTTTCATGTGTATTGTCTGCGCGAACGCCTGCCGAAACCGGCGGGGTTTTCAATTCAACCACACAACTACAACATAACTAAATGAACCAGACATTAAAACTAACTGCTGCAACTTCACTCGCCGCACTCGGCACAGCCTTTGCCCACCCTCATACTGAGTCAGGCACATCCAATGGCGACTGGTGCACGAGCTTGAAAGATTTTGGAATGTTCCACAAGGACAGCAACGCCTCTTTCATCCAGGAACTAAAATTCTTCGGACGTTTCCAGTGGCAAGTTGGCTCCGTCGATGCAGAGGGATTCGACAGAATGGATTACGATAACAGTTTTACCGAAATCCGTCGTTTCCGTATCGGAACACAAGTAAAGTTCCTCGACAACTTCAAGTTGAAGGTAAACGCCAATCTTGAAGACGGCGGCCCTAACAATCATAGCTTTGGTTATCACAGCCTCGACGAAGCCAAGCTTACGTACAGTGTTAACGGCTGGTCCATAACTTACGGCCGCCAAAAGTTCAAGTTCTCACAGGAAGCCCATACATCCTCTAAGAAGATCAAGACCATTGAGCTCTCCAACCTTGCAAACTACTTCTACGGTTCACGCCGTCCTACGGGTGTTACCGTAGAAGGTAAGATCGGTAATGTTGAGACCGCATTCAGCGTCTTCAGCACTGATGAACACCATGAACTTGCCCAGTGGGGTGAGGGTCTCGCCTACTACGCCAACGCCCAGTTTGAAGTTGGCAACGGCAATGTGAACCTTGACTTCCTCTACAACGACGCCAGCAATTCTGACGTTGATACTTTTGACGGAATCGAATGGGGTATCTCAGCAGCCTACACAACCACATTCGGTGAATGGGATGTCATGGCCAACGTGATTTACGGTGAGAAAAAAAGTGGCGATTCCGTTTGCGGATTCATCATTATGCCTTCCACCTTCCTCATCGAAGACAAGCTTGAGTTTGTAGCTCGTTACCAGTATGCTGGCTCCGACGGCGACAACCTCAAGCTTACCAGCCGATATGCACGCCGTGCTGACAAGACCGATGGCAAAGGTGTCCTCGGTGCCAAAGGTAATAAAAACCATACTCTTTATGCTGGCCTCAACTACTACCTCTGCAACCACAACTCGAAGTTCCAGCTCGGTGTCGAATACGAGACCATGGAACAGAGAAACGATGACTCTGCAGATGCTATTACTGGTTGGTTCGCCTACCGCATGTATTTCTAATATGGTGTGACAACATAGCACTGTTGGCTCGGCCAACAGCCCACATGAGGGTGTGATCAAAAGATCACACCCCATTTTTTTTAGGCTTTAACGTTTTCGGCAAAGTGCTAATCACAACCTTGAGTGAAGGCTTTCCACCCTCTCATCACAAACACATAATCACAATGACACACAGTCTACATAACACGTTCGCCTCAGGCATCACAGCCGCCCTTTGTGCCCTAACCATTAGTTCAGGAGCTACCATGGCTGCTGACTCAGACGAGTCAGCAAACAACGGCGATTTTTGCGCATGGCTCAAAAACAAACCAGGCACACTCTACAAAAATACTGATAATCCCTACATTCAAGAAGTAAGCTTCTTCGGTCGTTTGCACCTACAATACGCAAACGTCAATGGCGACGATATCAATGGCAACTCCTTCTCCCAAGACTTTGATACTGTTCGTCGTTTCCGCATTGGTACAAAAATCAAGTTCTTAAACCACTTCACCTTACAGGCTCGCGCTAACATGGCCGCTGACTCACGCCATAATCCGGCCGCAGCCCTCCGTAATCGCACTTTCCGATTCCAAAGAAACTGGGATCAAATCAGGCTTTCCTACTCACGCAAGAATGTAGTAGGCTTTGACAAAGTAACAGCATCATATGGTCGACACAACATCGGCGTTGGTGCCGAGGCCCGTATGTCCTCCAAGAAGATCAAAACTGTAGAGCGCACCGCTCTATCAAACAAGATATTCGACAACCGATACACTGGTTTCTTACTTAGTTTAGACAAAGGTGATTGGTCTGGCATTGTTGGTTTCCTCAGCCTGGATGCGACCAATGGTGTTGGAAAGTGGACTCACGGAGAAGCAATCTACCTTCTTTCTGAGCACGAACTCAATTTAGGAACACTCTCCTTTGATCTCTTCTACAACCTCGACACCAATAGAGTGATCGGCACAAGCGGTTATGATGAAGTGGGTGTAGGCTATAAGTGGGCAGCCACGGTTTCATACGTTACTAACATAGGGGACTGGAATCTCCTGACCCAAGCAGTATACGGTGACAATGGCGGCGTTGACTATCGGGGGGCCGCGAGTAAAAACCGTACAGGAAATTTCTACGGCATCATTATCATGCCTTCCACCTTCATCATTGAGGACAAACTCGAATTCGTAACCCGTTATTCCTATCAAGGCTCAACCGAAGATCGAGGTATTCGAGTTAACTCCCGCTACACTCGCGCAAATCACAACGGCAATGTCAACGGCGGCCGTGGTGATTCCCATCACAGCATCTACGCTGGTCTGAACTGGTATCTCTGTGACCACAACGCCAAGTTCATGGTAGGTTTGGAATACGAGACCCTCGACACGCCGAACGCAGGCGGCACCAAAAATGAGGCGGATACCACCACATTCTGGGCTGCATACCGCATGTACTTTTAGTTAAAACTCCAAACACCATAAACATCCAAAGGGCGCGGCTACGGCTGCGCTCTTTTTTTGATCTCGCGGATTGCCCAGCTGGCGTGCTCAGAGATCAGGTTATCCTCATCACCTGCCGCACGCTCCAATGCCGGCAGGTCTTTTTCTCCCCCGACATTACCCAGTGCAACGCAGACGTTACGCAGGAATCGGTTACGCTTGATTCGCTTGATCGGAGACTTGGCAAACAGTTTTCGGAAAACGTTGTCATCCAGCGTTAGAAAGTCGCGGAGTTGATGCTGAAAAACCGACTGTCTAGCGTGGAACCTTGTTTCTCGACTAATCTGCGCAAAGCGATTCCATGGGCACACGTCCAGGCAATCGTCGCAACCATAGATTCTATTACCAATCTGCTTCCGGAATTCCACCGGGATCGCCCCATGATGCTCAATCGTGAGATAGGAAATACATCGCCGTGCATCGACGCGATGCGACTCAGTAATGGCACCTGTCGGGCATGCATCGATGCAGCGCGTGCATTTACCACAATGGTCACCGAACGGCTCATCAGGTGGCAGGTCGAGTGTGGTAATTAACTCAGCTAGAAAAAACCACGTCCCGAGTCGACGGTGAATTTGCACAGTGGATTTACCATTCCACCCCAATCCAGAATCCGTGGCAAAATCACGTTCCAAAACAGGGCCGGTATCGGTGTAAAACCGCTGCACACCACCCAGTTCCTCCATCGCGAGATTCAGATCCTTGAGCTTTTCCTCAATGACATCGTGGTAATCCTCATTCCACGCATACCGCGCAATCCGGTAATCCACATCCTCGGGATTATCCCCGGGAAAATAATTCAGTGCCAGACTCACCACAGAGAACGCACCATCGACTACCTCAGCCGGGTCGATACGACGCTCCACATTTCTTTCCAGCCACGCCATGTCACCAGCGCATCCGTCTGCGATCCACTGACGGTATGCTTCAGCGTGAGTTGCCTCCTTGGCCCGTGAAACCCGGCAATCGTCAAATCCTAGCTCCCGCGCGATACGCTGGATATTTTGCTTTGCGATATGCCTGTTGGTTTTCACTTCTTGTCACACTTGCAACCCAGCGAGCCGTGTTTCCATGCCAGGACACAAAACCAGATGGCAATGATAACCAGCCCGCCACTCTCGTTTCCGGATGGGTTCTCTTCGTTATAGAGGACCGTTTTATGCCACTCAATACCCAGTGACCAGTACGCCGCGACCAATAATGAAACGATGGAGACCGCGGCATAAAACCACTTAGGAAGCGCCTTCCAGAAACCCAATACTGAAACCACCGCACACAGCGCATAGGTTAGCACCCATCCCTGCCACCATTCGGTATTATACTGTTCTAGATCATTGAACTGCCAGTAGGTAAACAGCACAAACAGGATTCCCATTACGAGGCATGCATATCTCATGCAGAGACCTTACTCAGCCTACGTGCCAATGTCCAGACTCACGAGCATTTCACTAATGCGCTTCTCAGAGACTTTTTCCCTGCGCGGAAAACCAGGGGCAAACTCAGCCACCCGCCACTCCATCAGCAACCATCCAATCTCCCACAATCGAGTATTTGCAGGTTCGGATTTCCACCGATCAAACCATGGCATCCAACATCGCTGAATCCGCTCACGTTTTTCATCATCCTTGATCTGCGGCAGACTCTGCAGTCGCTTCAACCGTTCTTCCATCGCTTGGAAATAACGGCCAAAGTCACCGAATCGACCGTACCCCGCACGCCAGATGAACCCATCACCTAACAACCACTCGATTTCCTCGTTTAAATCATCTGCCACAACATGCAGG
>JARFPV010000334.1 GCA_029288115.1 Akkermansiaceae bacterium
CCGCCCCCCCCCCCCCCGCCACCCCCACGTCACGGTGTTCGTCGGCAGCGTCAGATGTGTATAAGAGACAGGTCCAATGGCACCGAACGACTCATTGTTTTCAGCCATGGCTGGCACACAGGCGTGGTCATTCCGAACAAGGCACTTCGCCGGCATCCGTGGACCAAGGACCTGAAAATGGGAACTGTACCACACCTGGAATTTGGCTGGGGTGCAGAAGAGTTTTATCGCCGGGATGAGGTAACTCTACCCATGGTGGTGCGAGGGCTGTTCTGGCCCACCGCGGCGGTGATCCACTTGGAACGCTTTCCGGAGTCTCCGTATCTCCACTATGACAAAAGCCAACTGATCACCGTAGAGCTGACACGTAATGAGATGGATAAGTTAATCGATGAACTGCGTCTCAGTTTCAGCGCTAACAGTGATGGTTCTCTCGTCAATCTGGGACATGGCGTTGAGAAGGACAGCACCTTCTTCCGTAGTCGATTCAAGTATTACTACCCGGAGACGTGCAACATCTGGACGACTCGACTGCTGAATGCTGCGGGCATTCCAATCAAGAAGACAACCCGTTCACCCGAGCTGATGAAAAACTTGCGGAAATCCAGCAAGGTTGTGAATTGACTCCTGTAAAACGGGACCACTTATAAAGTCGCCCTACTGTTAGTCGAGTGTCAGGTTCCCGATCTCATCCATGATACGATCAGAGATTTTTTGGTAGTCATCCCGACCCTTTGCCTTGAGTTCTTCCGCAGTAAACGTGATAGGATCACCTACCACCACCGTGATTGGACAGAAATTCACTTTACCCGAGCCACGGGGCAGCGCATCCCTGGCACCAAAAATGCGTACCGGCTGCACGACAGCTTTACTTTTGGCAACAATCAAACCGGTCCCAGCCTCGGCTGGCTGTAAATTACCATCGAGGGTGCGAGCACCCTCGGGGAAAACGACGACCTGCTGACCACCCCTGAGTAGTTTGATGATGGTCTTCAGGCTCGTCATGTCGGGTTTATCCTGATCGACCGGAATAGCATTCAAGCGAGGATAGAGCCACGCACCAAGCCCCCGAAAGAGCGTTTTACGAGCGAGGTAATAGACGCCGTGATCGTACGCGACTCCCACAAGCGGAGGGTCGAGGTAGCTTTCGTGGTTCGATGCAATCAGCACCGGACCATCGGTGACGAGTTTCTCCTTACCGATCACCCTGTAGCCAAAGAATGCCAGCGCGGCTTTCTTGAACAGCGTGTAGCAGAACCAGTAGATAGTTTTCATGATACGAATAGCCCTTGTTTTTTGAGAGTTTGCAGAGCGGTTTCAACCACTTCATCGATATCCATCTCGGAGCTATCAATCACGGTCGCACCGTCGGCAACGATGAGCGGGGATGCCTTGCGCTTGCTGTCCTCGGCATCACGTTTACTAACCACATCGGCGAGCCCTTCAGCAGATCGGCGCGCCAGTCTGACTTCCTCTGAGGCATCAATGTACAGCTTATAGGGTGTGTCCGGAAATACCACCGAGCCGATGTCGCGGCCTTCCATCACAAGGCTACCTAATGTCAGATACTCACGTTGTTTCGCGACGAGAAGTTCGCGGACTTCTGGAATGGCAGCCACCTTGGATACGAGAGCATTGACTGCATCTTCACGCAACGCATTACCGGGATCAACTCCATCAATCAGAATCGTTGAGCCCCCGTCGTGAACACCACAGGAAACATCTATATCATCAAGCATGGCCACGACAGCGTCCGTATTCTGAGCATCCACACCTTTCTGAATCGTTGCCCAGGCAATGGCACGGTACATCGCTCCCGTATTAATCATGATCAGGCCTAGACGCTCAGCAAGCCTTCGAGCCACAGTGCTTTTTCCTGATGCGGCAGGGCCATCGATCGCGACGGCAAAGTTTTCATTGTTAGACATAGTGAAAAAATCGGCTAGCTGGGAGATTTTCCGTTTTTGATCGCCTCAAGGTGATCAGCAAATCCGGGATAGGAGGTGTTGATGCAATCAGTGTTCTCAATCACCGTTTCACCCTGGGCAAACAATCCGGCGATGGCAAATGCCATGGCGATGCGGTGATCACCAAAACTATCGAGATGAGCACCATGCAAGGGTTTGCCTCCGTGGATCTCCATGCCATCCTCAAATTCCTCAACATCGGCTCCCATCGCGCGAAGATTTTCACAAACGGTAGCGATGCGGTCGCTTTCCTTGACTCTGAGCTCAGTGGCGTTGCGAATGATCATCTTGCCCTGCGACAGTGCTCCTGCCACCGCAAGGATGGGGATTTCGTCAATCAAGTTAGGAACCTCCTCCGGTCTGATCTCGGTGCCATGAATGGCTTTACCTGTTACCTCGACATTGCCAAACGGTTCACCAAATTCCTCCGAAACAACAACATCTTTGATCTGTGCGCCCATGCGGATGAGCACGTTCAGAATAGCCGTACGAGTCGGATTCATACCAACGTCTTCGACCAACAAATGCGCACCCGGAAGCACTGCTGCAGCGACGATCCAGAATGCAGCAGAGGAAATGTCGCCCGGCACCCTGATATCTCGTGACTCAGGAACCTGGCCGCCGTACACTGAAATATTGTCACCATCACGCACTGAGCGGATTTGAAAATAGGCAAGCATGCGCTCGGTGTGGTCACGAGTTTCCGATGGCTGGATCACCGTGGTCTTACCGTCTGCAAAGAGGCCGGCAAGAAGTACCGCGCTTTTCACCTGCGCACTGGCAACAGGCATTTCATAGGTAATTGAGTTCAGCTTTCCTCCACTGATACGGAGTGGTGCGCATCCATCTTTATCGCCACACGCCTTAATCGACGCACCCATTTCCGCGAGGGGTGTGATGATTCTCCCCATGGGACGTGAGCAAAGCGAATCATCGCCAGTTAGGATTGTTTCAAATGGTTGGGCCGCGAGCATACCGGCAAGCAGCCGCATCCCAGTGCCGGAGTTTCCGCAGTCCACACTCCCCTCGGGTGCTTTGAGACTCATGGCTCGTCCATGGATATTCATCGACGTGGGGCCATATCCCTCCTGGGACTCTAGCACCTCATGATGCGCACCTAACTGCGACATCGCGTTCAGAGTGCAAACACAATCCTCACTTGGAAGAAAGTTATCCACCCGGCAGACACCATTGGAAAGGCCAGCAAGAATCGCAGCCCGATGGGAAATACTCTTATCTCCGGGAACCTTGAATTCGGCCCAGAGATCCTTGATCGGCTTTACCTTAATCGATGACATTAGGAAGGGTGGTGGTTGTGATAAATACTTAACTTACAGGTTGTCGCGAAGTTGTTTGGCATTGTCTAGCAAACGCTCGAGTTGTTCTTCGCCGGAATCGTCCAGAAAGGCAAGCACATCGCGCAGGTGGCCGATGACTTCTTCGATTGGCTCCCTGATCGCTCCACGATTGCGCAGCAGAATCTCCGCCCACATGGCAGGATGCCCGGATGCCACACGAGTGGTATCGCGCATCCCATTTCCTGCAAATTTTCCATCGTCAGGATGTTTCAATCCAACGAGTGCGCCCACAGACGCGAGCAGATGCGGTAGGTGGCTGATACGAGCCATAACGCGGTCATGTTCCTCCGAAGAAGTTTGATAACATTCACAGCCGAGGGATTGCCAGAAGTCATGCAGTGCTTTGAGCTTGTTCTCGCTATGATCAAAATCATTCGTCATCACGCAGGCAGCTCCGATGAAGAGCTCGGCATCCGCAGCCAGGATTCCAGCCTGCTCGGAGCCCGCCATCGGGTGACTGCCGATGTAACAAGCGCCGGCATCATGCACGACCTTTTCCAAGGTATCACGCGGAGTAAGTTTTACGCTTCCGACATCAGTGATGATCACACCCTTCAAGCTCGTTGTTTTTGAAACAGCATCAAGAATACCGAGCATCGCTCCCACAGGTGTGGCGAGGATAATCATCTCTGCGCCCGAGACAGCTTCTTCGAGATCCGTTGTGGCATGTTGAATCCCCAGATCGTTAGCCTCGCGGATGCTTTCCTCACGCCTGCCCCAGAGGACAACCGTGACACCGGGCATGCGAGCCTGAGCGGCAAGCACCATGGAGCCACCCAGCAATCCGCTACCCAGAACAGCTATCTTATTCATGCGCGCACATCACTGCCACGACAGGCATAAAAAGCAAGAACCGACACACGCAATCTGCGGCATCGGTTCCTAAAAATGAGGTAATTGAATAACAACCGGACCTTATGGCACTCTGAATTTGTGTGTAGGATCGTTGTCCTCAGGATCGCGGACCAGCTTACCTGACCCGATTCCCTTCACGTCTACGATGTTGTGCGTGTAGGGGTTAAAGACAAAACCTGGTTTACCCGGAACGGCTGCCGCGGTAGGATACTTCGGCTTGGTTGATGGGCCTGAGGCGTTGCCGTTAGCAAGATCACGCTCACGATTCTCTCGTTCGATACGTTCCCGGTTCTCATCAAGCTGGCGCTGCTCCTCATCGGTGAGGGTAGGCTGCTCAGGCACTGGTGCGAGAGGTGGGCTGGGAGGTGCAGGATGTGGCGGATAGGGTGCGCAGGCACCCATCAGGGCGACAGCGGCAAGTGGCAGTATCAGGGTCTTCATGGTATTTGATTGAGATTTGAGAATGATTGTGTGATGGAGGATTGATCTGGTTCATTTTGTTTACGGGAACCAACCGGCAAATCCTTCAAAGAAAGAATCTGAACGGCGGGAAAACCAGCAGATGGCTCATTTTCCCCCATAAACGGATCAAGTCAAGTCATTGGGAACGATTTGCGATAAAAATGACGGACTGGGCACGCATTGATGCCACAGCCCGCCAGATTGTGTGTTGATTTTCAAGACTATCACTGGCTCTTGCGCTCTAACCAGCGCGCCACAAACTCGCGGCCACCCAGTCCGATCGCGATGGCACCGCCCACTCCAAGCGCTACACCCAGAGCATAGATCGAGATGGTATAGGGCAGCCCGGTAAGTTCGGGTGCGATGTTGGAGCGCTGTAGGGCGACCACCACAGTGAGAATCAGAATGCCGTATTTTGCCACTTTAGCGATATTCACATTCTTATCCGCAAGATTATTATAGGCGAACTTGGAAAGCAGCCAGCCAACACCAAGGATGATGATGGCGATCAATACATTGAAATAGCCCTCCACAAGGATTTCCGATGCGCCTGCGAGCAGGCCAATCTTAAGCTCATTGATGGCAGCACCCACCATGAGCACGGTGATGCTAACCATGACGATAAGTCCGACAACATTGGTGACCGATCCTTTTCCTTCCGAGGGAACATCCAGACCGATCTTGGCGGGCCATTCGTTTGCACCGGCCGCATCCAGTAAGTTTGTGACCAGCTTGCGTGCAATTTGTCCGATGAGAATACCTATCGCAATGAGCACGGAAGCAATCACGATGCTAGGCACTGCACTGAGAATGGTGTCCACAACGTTGCCTACAGGAACAGATACGGCATCGAGCCCAAGCACACCCAGCACTGCTGGCGTGAAGAGCAAAATAATGAAACAGTAGAGAGCAGTCGCCAGTGCGTCCGCCATAGGAGACTTTCCTGCAACAGCACCGAGCCGCTCATCCAGCTTCGCCGCCACCATGGCACCTCCCGCAATTTTTTTAACCGCCTTGGCGACAAGAAGCACAAAGTAGAGTAGCACACCTGCACCTACGAGATCCGGAATGAAACCGAGAAATTGATCAAGCATCCCGATGAGTGGGTCGCTAACCTTGTCGAGACCAGCCACGCCAAGAGCAAGAATAGCAAGAAACAGGAGAAGAATGTAGTAGACGAAATTCGCGATGGCACCTTCTGCAGCACCTTCATAACCGACCATTCGGGCGATTTTGTCGTCGACCTCGGTCTTTTTGAGCCCTTTATAGACGAGATTCTTAATGACTCGGGCAACGATGCGTCCAAGGAAGAACACGAGAATCGCGAGGATGTAGGATCCAAACGGCTGAATGGCATTGAAGCCTTGCTCCAATCGGGCAAAAAACTCACCCAGTTTATCGCTGAAGGATGACTCACGTGCCGCTAGAATGGGAATGGGTTGTAATATCATGGTTTGTGATTGTTGGTTTTGATTAGTTTGGAGTGATAGAGGGGCAATTCCCTACTTTGTCTCGGGTTTTTAAGTGTTTGATTACTTCCGAAATCATCAGACATCCTGACAGACAGGCATTACGCTCTTGATTGTCACAGACAATTTCACAACATCCCTTTCACCGTCGCGGCGAATCCAATCCCATGAGTCCATCCAAAGAGCTAGAGACCGAGCTACTATCCTGCCTGACGCAGGGTAAATTGCCGGATCACACCTTCGATGAACTTGCTCAGCGGATTTTCAGTTATCAGCTCGAACACAATCCGGCATACCAAAACTATTGCTCTGCAAAAGGCATATCACCAGAAGCAGTCACGTATTGGAACCAGATCCCCGCGCTACCGACGGATGCTTTCAAATACCCTGACACACCTGTCGTTTCTTTTCCTATCAATCAGAAAAGCCATACCTTTCTCACTTCGGGAACAACTTCCGAGATGCGTGGCGCGCACCATTTTCCGTCGTTGGCATTATATGAGGCATCGATCCGCCACAGTTGGAACGAACTGGGTCTACCTGAATGCTCCTGCGGAATCTTTCTAACCCAGCCCCCGGCCAGTACACCGAGTTCATCACTCTCGCATATGATGGGTGTGTTAGAGCCAATCATCGCCACTAGATCGGCTTGGATACTTCAGCAGGACGGCTCTCTCGATACCGAGACATTGATAAGATGCGTTGCTGAAGCACAACCGATATTCCTGTTAGGAACCGCGCTTTCTTTCCTCCAGCTATTTGACAACCTAACCGAGCCACTCGCATTACCCGAGGGAAGCATGGCGATGGAGACCGGAGGATACAAAGGATCTCGCAGAGAGCTCGAGAAAGCCGAGCTATACACACTTTTTGCAGACAAACTCGGTTTAGCTGAGAACTCAATCATCAATGAGTATTCCATGACCGAACTCAGCAGTCAGTTCTATACTCACGGCATTGGGAACTCACACCACGGACCACCATGGACGCGCATCAGGGTGATTGATCCACGCACTGGGGCAGAATCAGAGCAGGGAATGCCTGGCTATCTTGTTGTTTATGATCTCGCCAACCTGCACTCAGTCATGGCAATCCAGACGCAGGACATCGCGATTGCTCACAGCGATCGTTCCTTTACACTCATAGGTCGTGACCCATCTGCCCTTCCACGTGGATGTTCACGAGCCGCCGACACACAACACCCGTCATGACCTGCACTCAAGAGAGAATCCAGCTACTTACCGATGCAAGCAAGCATCCAGTATTCGCTCAGTTCGTGGGTGAACTAAGTGAGGATGACCTCAGTTCATGGCTTGCAGCGGAGCTGGGAAATGCAAATGCGCTGGACCATTTTTCACCACACGAAAATGTCCAGAGCAAGGCGATCGCACCCAACCACATCCTGCACATCGTCAGTGGCAACACCCCACATGCGGCGATACAAAGTCTGCTGCGCGGACTATTGTTAGGGTCGCACAACACCATCAAGATCCCCTCCTCAGGTTCACCAGACCTTGTTTCCTGGATTGATTCCCTACCAGAACAATTAAGCCAGCTCACCATCACGACGGACAACCTCGACAGCGTCGACTGGGCAGCCGCCGATGCCGTGATCGCGATCGGTTCCGACAGAACCATTGAGTCGATTCAAAAACGCATCCAGCCTCACCAGACATTTATCCCACACGGGCATAAACTCTCGATCGGTATCGTGACTGACGCATCCGAAGAGGCCGCAAGTCTGGCGGCACGCGATGTATCTCTCTACGACCAGCGAGGTTGTCTTTCGCTGCACGCTATTTATGTAGACGAATCTGACGAGGGTTCCGCACTCGATTTCTCACGGCTACTGGCCGACGCGATGGAAGATTTCGCAAATCACACACCGCCAGAACCACTAACGGTGTCCGAAGCCGGTGCTATCCACAATTTCCGGGAAACCACACGTTTTCTTGCAGCTAACAACGATGATGTCGGGCTTTTGGAAAGCTCTGAAAATCTCGACTGGACCGTCGTCTACCAATCGTCCCCCACCCTGGAGCTTTCGTGCCTAGGTCGTTGCGTATATGTCAAACCATTGCCACCGAATCTTGATCTTCTAGGGCCTGAAGCCCGTCACTTATCTACCGTAGCGCTGCATCCTTTCGAGCCAGCAACCGCCGAAAAACTCAGCCACTTACCCGCCCACCGAATTTGTCCGTTAGGTCAGTCACAGTCGCCAAGCCTGTTCTGGCACCACGATGGATTCGCCCCCCTCGCCTCACTGGTGAGATGGAAAGACATTGGCTAACTGTCCAACACTCAAAACTCACAACTTACAACTCAACATTCATATGTTCGACCCACCCATTTCTGCGATCGGCACTATTCTTGATTCGCCCAAACCTAATATCTACCAGGTTTCGCTACCTAACGGAAAAACCGTCATCGGTCACGTACCCAAGTCTCAACGCGATCTGCACCCGTCACTTTTAGCTGACGTAAAGGTCATGCTGGAGCTAACGCCCTATGACTTTGAAAAAGCCCGAATCGTCGGGCTGGCGGAAAACAACGACTAGATCGAGTTACCCTCACACAGCGTCTGGTCCATACCCAAGGCAGGGTTTTCCTCCACAGCCTCACCGACCACTACCGCGGGCACACCTGCCACCGTTTGGTGGGGAGCCACATCCTCGAGCACCACGCTGCCCGCGCCGATCTTGGCACACTCGCCAATCTCCACACGACCGAGGATTTTTGATCCCGCACCAATCAGCACGCCGGACCTTACAATCGGGTGACGGTCGCCAGTTTGCTTACCAGTTCCGCCAAGCGTCACTTCATGCAGGATGGATACGTTGTCTTCGATGATCGAAGTCTCACCGACCACTACACTTGTCGCGTGATCCAACAAAATACCGCACCCAATCCGTGCCGCCGGGTGGACGTCCAGTCCAAAGATTTCACTCACGATACTCTGGAAATAGAGTGCAAGTGCCTTGCGATCGCTTTTCCACAGGATATGTGCCACACGATAGGACGTGATTGCCAAAAAGCCTTTGTAAAAAAGTAACGGCTCAAGTTCCGACTGGCAGGCAGGATCACGGTCGACAATCGCCTCCATATCACGTGCCGCACTGAGCACCTCCCTCTCGTTGCTGAGCAGAATACTGCGCAGCAGCGGCTCAAGTTGCTCGCGCTGCATATCCTCTCGCGACAACTTCCGGGCAAGCCGGGCTGCCAAGCTCTCGGCGAGAGTTGCGCGACTGATCACCACGTCCTCCAACAAGTGCCTGAGCTGCACCTCATCCTCTGCCATTTTCACCGCCTCATCACGAATTCGTTGCCAGATTTTCCGGGCAATCTCTTCCATATCCCGCGGTGCATGACAGAGGTTGTAGTCCTTGGGACTGGTGTCAGATGGTTGATTGTGATGCATTGGTTTTTGTGAGGATTTCCCAGAAACTAGAGTATGCGTGCCGGGCGATGGTTCAGCTCGCAAGGCAATACGATGGACAGTCTCTTACACGACTAGACGAACTTGCGCAACGCGAAGAAGTGTCAGCCAACTTTTTAGTCCAGATCCTCAACGACCTTAAGCGCGGAAGCCTGATCACCAGTAAACGAGGAAAAGCTGGCGGCTACCTGCTTCAGATCGCACCTCACGAGATTACTCTGCTCGATATCACACGCGCCGTAGAGCCCGGCATGCTTACACCGGAGATCTCGCACAACGGGCAATCCGGAAGACGCGTCTGCCAAGCCTGGCAACAGGTTTCCCAGTCACTGGAAAAAGAACTTCAGAGCATCACCCTGGACTCCCTGAGCATGCAATCACCGATGTTTTATATTTAGAAGTTTGCTAGTTTTCAGTTTTCGGTTTTCAGTGCCTCTATGCGTATTCTTTCGACCCTTCTCTTTTTCAGCCTCACTCATCTTCACGCGCAGGACTTGATCAAGGCACCGGGTAACAACGCCACTCCCGTTAACCAACGACTCGCCTACGGAAATGCCTGTGGTCCGGCATCGCTGCTCAACTCCTTTCAATACGGCAGTGAAAAATGGCGCAAGGTGTTTGATGCCATCCCTGGCAAAGACCACAAATATCGTATCCAATACGTAGTCGCCGCATGGGGCAAAGAGCCATCAAAGCACGTCAAGGGGCGGATGCGATGGAATAAGGCTGAAGGTGTCAATCTGCTCGATCTAACGGATATGGCAAACGACATGCGTAGATCTCACAATCTCCCATCAATCAAACATGAGGTGTTAACCAAAAAAAGCCGTGGAACCTACGTCGATGTCATTAAACGCAGCCACAAGCTGATGGCAAAATCGCTCAAAAAAGGTTTCCCACCCATCATCAGTATCCGACGATTCGCCTATCGCTACAGCCCGGAGGTGGGTCAGAAATCATGGTGGCCAATCCGCGCGCATTTTGTAGTCGTCACAGAAATCCCAAAAACAGTCCGCGCACCCTACGGCTTCTATAAAATCAAATATATCGACCCCTACGGAGGATTCATCCGCAATGGGCAGATCGAGGTTTTTACAGGCGGCTTTAAAAACAGCCCGTTTGTTATCGCCAATTTGCCAGATGTGCTCGTCGGCAAGACACTGGTCAAAAAAGGAGAGCCCACCATGGTCACGCTGTCAGCCGTAATTGGTGCCTGGTAATTTTTTTTGAAAGACCCGAGAGAATCGTCCCCAAAGGCGCGTAGTAAAAGAAATGACGATCAATTGCGGCTAAGAATATCCTTGGCTCAGCGCCCTGTATTGCTATGCTCTAATGCAATCAATTTGGGGTGTCATTTTCCACCATCCATTGCCTCCCGTCCGTTACCTCAATACCCGCACTGATCCACACCTTGACCCGCCTACACTCCATCACTTGCGTTCTGAGCATCCTCTCGACGGCTTTACCTGTATCAGCGGATGCCCCAGACTTCCGCAAAGACATCCAACCGATCCTTGAAAGCAACTGCGTGCGCTGCCACACAGAATCAAAAGTCAAAGGCGGACTGCGGATGGACACCTATGAAAAAATCATGGAAGGTGGTGAAACCGCCGATGCTATCGTGCCCGGCGATCCTGCCAAAAGTGAGCTTCTCGTCCGGGTTCACCTCCGCCCTATCGATGAAGGTGTCATGCCCGATGAAGGACAGGCATTGAAACCAGAGGAAGTCGCACTGCTCGACGCCTGGGTGAAAGCCGGAGCCAAATGGCCCAAAGGTGTCACGCTTACCGAGCGCAAACCGGAAAAACCTAAACGCGTCGCCATGCCCCAAAAAGCACCTGCCTCCAATATCGAGGCCGCTGCCATGCTCGATGACATTTTGCGCCGTGAAAATGCCAGCACCGATGTAATCACCACGGACCCCATCAGCGACACCGCTTTCCTAAGACGCTCCACCATCGATCTCATTGGCAGGATCCCAACGGTGAGGGAAATCAAGGAGTTCGAAAGCTGGGGCGACGACCGGCGTGCTAAACTCATCAAAAAACTCACCTCCCACCCACGCTTCGCAGATCGCTGGACCATCTTCATGGCAGACATGCTGCGGATCCGGTCCAACGTCACGGGCGGCAATCAATTACTCGCCTATATCAACGGGTCGATCGAGCAGGAAAAGCCATACGATGTGCTCGTGCGCGAGCTCATCAGCGCCTCAGGCAGGACCAACTCGAACCCAGCCGTCGGATACATCCTTGGCGATGATGCCCAACCGATGGAACTGGCTGCATCCACCTCCCAGATATTTATGGGAGTCCGCATCGGCTGTGCCATGTGCCACGACCATCCATTCGACGACTGGGAACGGAAAGACTTCTACGACCTCGCCGCCTTTTTTGGTAAAACTGTCAAGATACAGGGCCGCCGTAATAACCGTTCGGTCTATACCACCGAGGGAAGTAAAATGACCGTGCTCTGGCCACCAGAGGATGAGGCCGAGGCCGAGGAAAGAAAGCCTGTCAAACCACGTTTCCCCTTCCAAATCGCCACTTCCAAGAAGTCGCCACACTACATCCAGCGATTCAGAGCAGCTCGACTCGCGCGAGAGAACGCAAAATCTGGTGATAAGAAAAACGCATCTCTCGATGCACTACTTGATGCCGTTGAGCCCAAAGTTGGGAAAACCGACGACCCCGTGCTCAAGGAAGCGAAGATGGAGAGTAAAAAACTCAACGTACACGCAGACATCTATCGCTCCAGCGAGCTTCGCAACCAGCTCGCCCAACTTATCACCGATCCTAAAAACGACTACTTCGCCCGCGCCTTTGTAAATCGCGTTTGGGCAGAATTGATTGGCCATGGATTTGTTGAACCGCTCGATAATTTTTCCGACTACAACGAGCTCCATCACCCGACCACCCTTGATTTCCTCGCTCAGGAATTCATCGCATCTGGATATGATTTCAAAACTCTGGTGCGCATCATCACCTTATCTGATGCCTACCGACGTTCTGCCCTCCCTTCAGGCACACCAATTTCTGTCCGCGAGAAAAGTGAATTGAATTTTGCCGCCGCGCCGATCCGTCGCATGCTCGGCGAAGTGCTATACGATAGCATTGTCGTTGCCGGTCACCTCGAGGACTTCAAATGGCCAAAAGGTGCCAACAACAAAAAGGTCACCCGCGAAATCCGAGTCCCAACCGGTGAATTCAAGATGGTTGAAGCCGGACAACCAAAGATGATGCCGGAACAACCCGCCATGCGCAATGACGGCTATGACTTGGAATCATCCCTGCAAATCAATTTTAATTCGATCCTCAACAGTAAGGAGCAAAATGAACTCGCATCCATGCGGGAGAAATCCGACGAACAAATCAAAGCCGAAAAGATGGCCGCAATGCAAAAAGAACAGCAGCGCAAAGTCATGCAATACAAGACCGAGACCATCACTGAGACTGTTGATGACAACCCGCGCTTCAGCAGCGCCATGCGCATGGCCACCCCTGCCCCGCCGGCACACTTCCTCCGGGTGTTCGGTCAGCCCTCCCGAGTAGGCTTAGGCGAGTTTCGCGATGACGCTTCCTCGCTCCGACAACAGCTCATGATGCTCAACGGTCGCATGACTCATGAGGCCTCCCGTGTAGGCACCTTGGAGCCTTTACATCGACTGCTGAAAAAAGACCAAAACCTCGCCATCGATTGGGCCTATCAGGAAATCCTAACACGCCTCCCAAGCCCCGAGGAAAAAGCTGACGCCCGAACCATCGTCAACAATACCCCGGAAGGCATGGCCGACCTTCGCTGGGCACTCCTCAATAGCACCGAATTTAGATTTCTGCCGTAGTCCCTGAATCCCAAATCCTAACGCCTGAAACCATGTCCTGTAACGATTATCTCTACACTCGCCGCCGCGCGCTCAAGGCATTTAGCGCAAGCATCCTTGGCATCCCCCTGAGCCAGGTCTTGGCAAATACAAACTCCAATAAAGCCAAGGCAGAGCACGTCATCCTCTTTTGGAACAGTGGCGGCATGAGCCACCTCGACACATGGGATCCCAAACCCGGGCGCAAGGTCCAAGGCGAGTTCAACCCCATCAAGACCTCCGTTGACGGCATGGAGATCTCGGAGATTTTCCCTCAGCTCGCAAAGCAGATGCACCACGCTGCACTCATCCGCTCCATCACAGGAACCAATGGAGATCATGGACGTGCCCAGTATGAACTCCAAACCGGATTCAACCAGTCACCTAACATCCTGCACCCCGGCATCGGCTCAATGGTCGTACACGAGCGCGAACCACTCGGCGACCTTCCAGCCCTCGTCAGCATCAGCGGACAACCCGCCCGTGCAGGCTACCTAGGACAGAAATGCGAGGCCTACTTTGTCGGTCGCCCAGGCCAGAAAGACCCTTACCTCTCCTTCCCTGAAGGCATCAGCCACGCTCGCGGCATGCAGAGGCTACAAATCCTCGAAAAAATGAATCGCCGCAACGCTGCCGAGAAAGGAGCCGCCGAACTAAAGGCGTCACAAACAGCCCTCAAGGACGCCGTCAACCTCATGGAAAGCCCGGCCTTGAAAGCATTCGAGCTTGATGAGGAAAATCCTAAAACGGTCGAAAAATACGGCAATACCGAGTTTGGTCGCGGCGCGCTCTTAGCCCGACGCCTCGTTGAAAAAGGTGTCCGATTCGTACAAGTCAACCGCGGTGGATTTGATAATCACGGTAACATTTTTGAAGCGATGCGGAACCACGGTGCCACCATGGACCCAGCCATCGCCTCCCTCATTTCCGATCTCAAGGCAAACGGCATGCTTAGCAAAACATTGGTCGTCGTTCTCAGTGAATTTGGGCGTACACCACGCATCAACGATGGCGGCGGGCGAGACCACTGGGCACGTTGCTTCAGCTGTATGATGGCTGGCGGCGGCCTGAAGGGAGGTAGCATCGTTGGAGCTTCGGATGAAGACGGCATGGCACCCGCCGAGCGTCCCGTAAAAGTTGCCGACCTCCATGCCACACTCTGCCACGCGCTCGGCATCGACGTGAACAAGGAACTCGAAACACCTCAAGGCCGCCCGATGCGCCTCGTCCGCAAGGAAGCAGCACCCATCCAAGAATTGTTCGCCTAACAAAAAATGCGCAAATTCACATCCCTCCTTCTACTCCCCCTATTTCTCGTCCTCCCTCTGTTTGCACAGTCGCCCGGAAAGGCTCCGAAACCAGCCGAACGCGGCTCAATCATCGAAGACCGTGCGGCTCGCAAGCTCTTGCAAGCTGGAGACGCCCGTATTGAACTCGGAGAAAACGAAAAGGCTCTCGAGATTTGGGAGTCAGTCATAGAAAGATACCCGCGCAGCCAAATCCGCTTCGAGGCCCACCTGCGTCTTGGTGATCATCTGCTCAAGGAAACCAAGGATTTTGACAAAGCCCGACTGCACTTTGAGGCGGCCGCGACTGACAGCAATGAAAATGATGAAAAGCGCGCCTACGCATTTCTGAATACCGGGATCTGTTTTTACGAGGCGGGCAACTACGGCAAATGCTTCAGTATCATGCGCGATGTCATCAAGCAGTTTCCTAGCTCGTCAGAAGTCAACGAAGCCTACTATTACATCGGTCTGGGCCACTTCAAACTCAACCACTACAGCCGGGCGATCGAAGCCCTGGAAAAAGTCGGCACTGCCCTCTCAGCCGAAGACGCACTCATTGAAAAAGTCGAAGCAGGCAAACGCCTCTACGTCCGGGTGGATGATCAGGATTTCGCTATTCTCGAGCCCGGAACACGCATCGAGATCCGATGCCGAACCAAGGGCGGAGACGAGGAAACTCTCTTCTGTGATCCGGTAGGTCGCGATGCCCGCATTGCCCTCGGCCGTATCCCTACCGAACTCAATCAAGCCAAACCAAATAACGGCACTCTGGAAGTCCGCGGGGGCGATCAAGTCACCATCACATATGTTGTTGCACACACCGCCAAAAAAGGCTTCAACGAAAAACGGATCAAGCAGGTCTCAGTCGTTGGAAATGGTGTCGCCCGCATCACCGATGGCTCCTACCAGCGTGACTTACCCGCCGCCGTCCTCGGAAAACCACTCCACCTCCAGATCACAGACGCCGATCACGACACCACCGATGGTGCTGACAAAATCGAGGCCACAGTGCAAATTTTTCGCCGTAAGACAGGTGACGAAATCGATGATGAACTCGCCAAACGTGTCGCCAGCGGAGAACTCACCGAGGGGGCGGATGGTGAGGATTTAAAATCTCAGATCGACCCACTCCTCATGGTGCGCTCGATCCCGGTTAGTTTACGGGAGCAGGAACAAAGGGGCACCTTCCGTCTCGCCATCCCGCTGCGGTTAGGTAGTGCAGAGGGCGTTCTCACCGGCGAACCCGGACAGACAATCCGGCTCGTCTACCGCGATGACCAGAATCTTAGCAAAGACACCATAGTCCGTACTGCCGAGACCCGTATCATCGAGGGCAATCTTGGTGAAGTCCGCGTGACCCGGACAGAAATCTCCGACGAAGAACTCCGACTCAAAACCCAACTCAGCACTGCCTCGGCACTCACCGAGGTCGGCAATTATTATAAGGAATTTGGGCTCAACGAAAAAGCGGACCTCAAATACACCGAGGCACTAGAGGTTTGCGAAAAAATCCACACTCAGGCTAACGAGGTTGGAGGCAAACTTCTCGAGCAAACTTACGTACAACTGTGGCGAATCTACTTTGCGATGGATCAACTCGACCTCGCACTCAGCATGAGTCGTCGCTTACTCAAGGAGTTCCCCACAAGTTCTTTCGTTGACGAGGCAATGCTGCAGCAAGCCCATGTCGAACGAAAGCGCGAGAATTTTCCACGTGCCATCAGCCTCTACTCGAGCATTGCCAAGCTACCCTCCAGCCCGCTGCGTGGTGAAGGCCAGTTCTTCACCGCAGAGTGTTACGAAGCCATGGCACTCAAAGCCCCCGCCAATCAGTCAGCCCAGCTGTTTGAAAAAGCATTTCTGGCCTATCAGAAAGTCTACGAACAATTCCCCGACTCCGGTCGTGTTGGCGATGCCGTCGCCAAGATGGCTGCGTTTTATTATAAGAAGGAAGACTACTCCCGAGCCATCGATGTTTTTGAAAATGTGCTTTCGGATCACCCCGACGCCAATTTCCTCGATGTCATTCTCTTCAACTACGGCCGCTGTCTCTACAAACTCAACCGTAAGCCAGAGGCTCGGAAAAAATTCGCACAACTCATCAACGATTACCCCGAAAGTGAGATCGCTTCTGAGGCTAACAAAATCGTTGAAGCACTCAAAAAAGCAGGATTTTGAAAACACATATCCCCATCATTGGCATCGTTCTCGCATTGTGTCTACCGACCAATGCTGATCAGACTGCCGACCTCGAAGCCAAGCTCAAGGAGACCACTGAGGCCTCGCCTACAGGAGCAAAACTAATGCTCGACCTTGCCGATATTTATTGGAAAAACGAGCAAGTCTTTGGCCTGATCCGGGTAACGGGAAAGTTCTCCCGCTCTCAGACAAAACACCCCGAACGGGCTGCCATGATGCTCAAGCTCTTGCATGGCTACGCCGTCACTGCCCGGCACGAGGACATCATCATCACAGGCCAGCAGTTTCTTGAAATTTTTCCTAACCATGACCTGACCAACAAAGTCCGCGACCACATGGCAACCGCCTACGAACACACTGGTCGCGGTAGCCTCGCGGCCTCCCAGCGTCGTGCGATCTGGGAGAATGGCGGCAACATAGACCAAGGTGTAAGAGCCTTGCGCTTATTCATCACCGCCAATAATGGCACTAGCTATAAACACGCTTCGTCCCTCGCCAAAGCCATGGTGGCCAAACTCCCTGCCCAACCCATTCTCACTGGCGTAGGACTTCAGGGCATGCATGCCTCTGAACGATCTGAACAGTGGGCTGAAGGACTACAAATCGGTAAGACTCTCATACGTAGGAATGCCCCACTCAATAAAAACGAAATGCGCGACCTTCGTTTCCGGACCGGACGATTCGAGGCGCGCCTCGGGCAATTCGAAAATGCCATACAATCGTTCCGCAAGGCCCTGGCGCCGGGTCGGCATGATATTCACCGCAGTCTGATCCAAGCCATGGTCAGTGCCGCCAAAGCTCCAGCGGAGATTGAAGCCGAAGCCCGCCGGTATCTCACCGCATATCCACACCGCGAGGATCGTTTCACTCCCCTGTACAAAGCCGCCGAGGCTGCCTCCAGCACCAAAGACACGCCCAGAGCCCTTGCAATCACGGAAAATATTCTCAGCAAACACGTCACCAGTGAACTTGCACGCGCCTACGTCAAATGGTGTGGAAATAACTACCAACGGGCTGAGCAGGGACTGCTCCAATTGATCTCGCGCAATCCCGATGGAGCAGGCAAACTGCGCGCCATACTCGCTCTCGATATCTATCGCGATGGCATGAAGGACACGGCCAAGGCACGCAGCATGGCTATGGACTACCTGGCCAAATCTCCAAGTAACGACGGCTGGTCTGAGGAGATCACCAGTTTTCTTTACACATCTTCCACGGGTGAGGAAAGCTTCCGCAAAATCCTCGCTGCCGTCAGTTCAAGCGCCACCGCTTTTCCACACCTCCAGGAATTTCAAAACCACATCTGGAAACGGGCACCTAAAGATAAGCAGCACTACCGAACATGGACGGCAGCGAAAAAAAACCACTATAACAATCCAATCACCAAACTCTGGAAAGCCATTCACGAAAAAGGCGGCAGGTCAGGACAGGCTTGCAACAAACTCCTGCAACAAAAACTCACCAAACAGCAGCGACATCTCGTACTAACAAGGCTCGCCTATGTCTACCGGCATCACCTTGGCGGCAAATCCAAAGCCAGTTCCGCAAATCACTACCAGACACTCTGCAAAGCATTCCCCAAAGACCTCGATGCCGCGGAAAGATGGCTCGATGCAGCAAATTACTGCGACCCTAAGGAAATGGCCGCAATGAAAGCCGCAGCCGCTCACCATCTCCTCAGCATTCCCGCAGCTCCTGCCCATTACGAAACTTGGTTACGGCTCATTGAAACAAAGGACAAAAACATCATCCGCAAGTCAATCCCATGGATTAAACAGTCGGCAAAACTGAGCACGCACCGATCCACACACAGCACTCGTATCGGCGACCTCATGAACGAACTGGGCATGAAACCGGAGGCTGCCTCCTGGTGGAAATCACAGATGGATCTCGATCCTAACAACTCAGAATACGTCTCCTGTGCACGCCGCTACGCATCCACACTCGAGCCATCCACTGCACAAAATTTCCTTCAGTCCCGTGCCGCCGCCAGCACACATCATCACGGCACCTACACCGCTGAAATTGCCAACATGCTGTTCCGCGCAAACAAGCTCGACGCGATGGAGACTATCCTCAGAAAGTCTCGTGAACGCGCCGATCAGAATCCTTTCCAATCATGGGGAATGGGAGAGTGGCCCGCCCGCAGCTGGTTAGAGACAGCACGCAACGCCAAACCCGAGGACTGGTCTAAGGACAAAAAAAACCGTGTCTACCGGATCATCCGTGACCTCCGCCTAGGACGCGTCAGCACCGAGGCCGGCATTGCACTCATCGGTGGCGAACCCAAATCCATTGACCGACTCCTCCGCACTCAAGCCCTGATCCAACAGGCTGGTCAACACCACGAATCTTGGAGGCGTATCTATCCATACGCACAGGCAGCCATCGCACACGATGACCTCCCGCTCGCCGTCACCATTCTCAACGGCCTGCTCAACACCATTCGCTCGGTAGGAAATGCCGAAACAACAGCCGCTCGCAACCTCCTCCGCAATGCCTACGGCAAGATGGGTAGCCTGAGTTCAGACATCCCCGCCGACAGCCCGATCGCTCCACTTTTGCAAATCATCCTCCACCTTCGCCTCGGTGAAGACGACCTCGCCGAACAGTCCTACTACACAAACAAGCAGCTCTTCGACAAACACCGCCACGAAATCCCGGTTGAGCTTCTCCTCTTTGGCGCAGAAATCCATATTACCCAAGGAACCCCAGAAGACCACGAGCGCGCCGAGGACATCCTCCGTGGGTGGCTCATCAAATTCGGTGAGTCAAAAAAAATCGATATCCGCGACAAGTCACGCGTCCAACTCCTGCTCGCACGCAATTACCAACGCGCCAAACAATTCGACATCGCACGCGCTGAATTCACCACCGTGCTCAACCTCTACAAAGATCAACCGGAAGCCACCGAGGCACGCTTCGGCATCGGCGAAACCTACATGGCACAACGCGTCTACGACCAGGCAGGCGAAATCTTTAACGAACTCGCGAAAAAACCCAACCCAACCATCGCCATGCGCGCCAACTTCCTCCAAGGAGTCCTCGCCATCCGCCAAGACGATATCCAAAATGCACGCAAAATCTTCCTCGCTGTGCTAGAACTCGCACCCGATGACACACTCGCC
>JARFPV010000395.1 GCA_029288115.1 Akkermansiaceae bacterium
TCTCTGCTATGGTTGACTCATCGGAGACCACCTCAGCTCTGCCGGAGATACGGAGTTGATCGTGACCGGGAGCAAGGTAAGCGAGTTCCACCTTTGGATTGTCTACGATTTCCGATGTTTTGTGGTACGAGGCCAAATTAGCAATATAGACGGTAAAATCGGGGTCGACGCGAACAGGTGACACAGGCCGGACGCGGGGATGAGCCTCGGAATCCACGGTGGCAAGCATCGGGAATTTTGCCTCCTTGATCACAGCATGGGCAAGGTTGTAAAGTTGGTCGGGATCAACTGGTTCTGGTTGCGGTTTCATGAAAATATTTCGCGCGGGATTAACGGGATAACCATTAACACGATTCAACAAAATATGAAACGGCTCATGCTCATTTTTCTCGTTTTGGCGCTGCTCGTCATCGTGCCCTTCCTGATTTGGGGAGATGATTTTGAGGAGTCGATGTCGTTGGAGAATACGGTGGATTGGTTACAGTCCACAGGGAATTGGGCATGGGCAGCCGGGATTGGACTGCTCATTGTTGATCTTTTTCTTCCCATTTTAGGCACTGTTGTAATGTCCGCCCTTGGCCTGATTTATGGTTGGTTCTGGGGTGGTCTTCTTTCCGCCATTGGATCCATCGGTGCCGGATTACTCGCCTATGGGCTGGCACGGAAACTGGGAAGGCGAGCCGTGGTTTTTCTAGCAGGCGAAAATGGGATCACTGAGGGAGAACGCCTCTTCGGTGGTGAAACGGGTGGCTGGCTGGTGGTGTTCTCACGCTGGATGCCAGTGCTGCCAGAAGTAGTCTCCTGCCTCGCTGGCATTTCAAAAATGCCATTCAAACGATTCTTCGCAGCGCTCTGCGCGGGGTCTATCCCGATGGGATTTGTTTTCGCCTGCATCGGTCAGACTGGAAATGATCAACCGGTGATGGCCCTAATTCTGAGTGCGGGCTTACCACCCGTGCTCTGGGGCCTGTTTCGTTTGGCCTATCGACGCCGCCACTAAATGTATCGTGCATGACCGCGAGGAACTAAGACGATCAGGACAGTACAGATGTTCTAGGACACCTTCGGATGAGTCCGAGTAAAACCGGAAACTGATTCGATTCCCTTCCCTCTTCAACAATCCCGATCAATCTGGCCCGGTCAACAACTGAACCAGTGAACAAATTAACCATCTTCAATGGTGCGCGCGAGAGGAATCGAACCTCCACGGGCTTGCGCCCACATGAACCTGAATCATGCGCGTCTACCAATTCCGCCACGCGCGCACTTGAAGACGGGCGGAATGAAGCAGTTTGCACCAGAGAATGCAACTAAGATTTTTGCTGTTTTTTACTGAAAAGGCGCCGTACGTCTTCGAGCATCAGATACACGGAGGGAACCAGAATCAAGGTGATGGTCGTTGCAAACAGGATACCGAAACCAAGTGAAACCGCCATGGGGATCAGGAATCGTGCCTGCATATCCGTTTCCAGCAGCATCGGCATCAGTCCAGCGAATGTTGTCAGTGATGTGAGCAGGATCGGCCTGAAGCGCGCCGCGCCGGCATGCCAGACGGCATCCACCAAGCTATGCTCCTCGGCCCGGTGACGATTCACGTATTCTACGAGCACCAGGCTATCGTTAACCACCACACCTGCGAGAGCGATGATTCCACAGAGCGACATGATACTGAGATCCATGCCCATAAAGATATGACCAGCAACAGCACCGACGAAACCAAACGGAATCACCGTCATTACGATAAGGGGCTGAACATATGATTTCAGAGGGATCGCCATCAGCACGTAAATCCCTAACAACGCGAACACAAACTTAACCCCCATCTCGGATATGCTGTCCTTTTGATCTTTCTGTTCTCCCAGATAGTCCCATTTCACTCCGGGGAAATCAGTAGCCAGCGGACCGAGCACCTCGTTATTGAATTTTTCCACAATCTCATTCGCATTGGCACGAGCGCGATCCACATCGGCGCTGATCTTGATCGCACGTTTCCGATCGACCCGATGAATCGACGAGGGACCACGTGTCGGTCTTGCGGTTGCTACCTCTCCGAGTGGAACCTCGTCACCGTTCATTGTGCGCAGCCTCACGTTCTCGAGATTCTCTACTGATCGTCGTTCGTCCTCGGGATATCGCACCATGACCTTAACCTCATCACGGCCACGCTGAATACGCTGAACCTCTTCGCCGTAGAACGACTGACGGATCTGACCGGAAACCGTCTGCAGATCAAAACCGAGCGCCTTGCCAGTGGGGGTGATTTCCTCGTATACCAATTCGCGTTTACCCCGGCGGTTGTTGGT
>JARFPV010000500.1 GCA_029288115.1 Akkermansiaceae bacterium
TTTAAAGAGGAAGGACACAAAAACGCTGACGAGATCAAAAAGCTCTGTCACCAACTTGCGCCAACATCGAAGTATGGCAAATTGACAGCGAAATGATCCACCAACTGGAACGCCAGCAGCAACTCAATTGCACTATCGAGCAAGCGTGGGAGTTTTTCTCTAGCCCGAAAAATCTCGACCGACTAACGCCCGACTCCGTGGGATTTAAAATCACACACTGCCAATCCGACGTGATGCACGAGGGACAAATCATCGGCTATAAAATTAAAATCGCCCCATTCATCTGGGTGAACTGGCTGACAGAGATCACCCATGTCGAGTATCAGAAATCCTTTGTCGACGATCAAAGGGTCGGGCCCTACAAGCTATGGCACCATACCCATCGCTTTGAAGAGAACGCCGAGGGTGTCATGATGACCGACCATGTAACATACGTCATGCCCTTTGGCCTCATTGGCAGTATTGCACACGCTCTGTTCGTAAAAAAACAGCTGAAGCATATTTTCGATGAACGCAGAAGACTCTGCGAAGAAATATTCAATTCCGTATCCGGGCATTGATCTCCAGCCGACTGGATATCAGAGCCGTCAACACAAGAGCTCAAACTAGCGCATGAAGCGTTTGAGCAAATTGATTTTGTCACCATACGGTGGCATGAGCTCAAAAAATTCCGGTGCCCAGAAGGGCCGGCGCACAACCGCGCGTTCATAGCTGAATGCTTCAACTCCTGCCTTGCCACGATAGCGGCCGTAACCACTGTCACCCACCCCACCAAAAGGAATATTCAAGTTGGATCCTTGCTTCATGGTATCGTTGATACAAACCCCACCCGAGCGATGATTGTTCATCAATCGGCCGGACAGTGCATTGTCATCACTGAAAATATACAAAGCCAGAGGAGAGTCGTAATCCCTCAGCCTCACATCCAATTCTTCATAATCATGGAAAGTCACAATCGGCAGTATCGGCCCAAAAATCTCCTCTTCCATAAGGACATCCCCCCAATCCGCATCAGGCACCAGCCTGGGAGCCATACGTAATCGCCCGGGATCGTCACTACCAAAAACTAACACATCGTCAGGTATGAGGTTTTCCAAGCGCGCGTAATGCCTTTGATTGATGATGTGTGCCATCTCATCATTCCAAGGGCTTGTATCCATCACTTCTCGCATGGCCGATACAAGATCCGCTTTCACAGCCGAATCTACGGCTACAAAATCAGGAGCAAAACACGTCTGACCACCATTAAAAAATTTCCCGGCAAGAATCCTCCTTGCAGCCACTGGTATATTTGCATCAGCCGAAACAATACAGGGGCATTTGCCACCCAGTTCGAGAATATTCGGCGTCAGGTTGGCAGCTGCCTTCTTGGCAACAATCCTTCCCACCTGCGTACTACCGGTGAAAAAGATAAAGTCGAAGGCTTGGTCCAGCAACTCCGATGCCACCGCGGCATCACCCGTAACAACAGCAACATGCTCAGAGGGAAAGGCTTCACCCAGAATTTGTGTTATCAACTCGGCTGTCGCCGGAGCCATTTCAGATGGTTTCAGCACCACCGTGTTGCCTGCCGCGACCGCGGCAATCAGCGGGCTCAGTGATAACTGCACCGGGTAATTCCAAGGTGCCAAAATCAGCACCCTTCCAAAGGGGTCACGTCGCATCGCTGACTTACAAGGCTGAAAATAGAACGGTGAACCAACACGACGTGTCTTGAGCCACTTTTTGAGGGATTTACGTATCAAACGAAGCTCCTGTAGCAAAAAATAATACTCCGCAAGAAATGCCTCAACCTCTGGTTTTCCCAGATCCTTTCACAAGGCTCCAATGACTTCGTCGCGGCGATCA
>JARFPV010000532.1 GCA_029288115.1 Akkermansiaceae bacterium
GATCAGTTCATGGGCATGGATTTATAATAACGGATTCAAGGCAAGTGATCTTGCCCGGAACTAGGGTGAGAATATCGTGAGCACCCTATTTTTTATTCGACAAATATGACTCTTATTTCGTAAAACCTTCTTGTTAATACAACTTAACTAATTCAATTCCCACACGATATGTATAAAAAGCGATTACTCCTCCTTGCCAGTTATTGTTTGATCTCGCTGTCTACAGCTTATGGCCATGAATCCGAGTCACAGCTTCCTTTTGCGCGTCCGCACGCGCACAGCGAGCTTGAAGGTCATGTGCATGTAGGCTGGGAAAGCCGCTACTTTTCCGAGGGCAGGGACGCACTGGACGGCGACTCACTCTACACCAGCAGCTTTGAACTCGGCTGGAAACATTTGAGTGCAGGGGTGTGGTATGGGCATTCACCGGACCAGAACTATAATGAGCTGCAACTTTCTTTGGGGCTGTCCCACTGCATCGGCGACTTCGAGTTCTATATCGCCTACACACATTTTCAGTTTCCTTTTGAACATACGCACGATAATGAAATCGGCATCGGATGTGCCTGGACGGGGCTGCCGCTGGACATCGAGTTGGCCGCTGATGTTTATTACTCGTTTGAGGCCGATGGCTATTTCGCTGAGATTTCTGCAGCGCGTGATTTTTCAATCACGGATAAGCTTACGCTGAACCTGTCGGGTATCTTTGGAATCAACCAAGGTTATGTGGGGGATGGTCATGACGGAGCCAATCATTTTGCCCTGAGCCTTGGTTTGGAGTATGAAATTTATGATGGTGTCGCAATCACTGCCCACACAGCCTATAGCTGGGAGATAGGCAGTGGGAAGAGATACCCTGGGGATGGCCAGTTGATCGACTTTATCCACAGCGGGATTGGCCTGCAGTGGTCATTCTAACATAATATTTTGTCGTCTAACTTTTTTGCAAAACATATCAATACAACAACCATGAAACGCACTGAAATACTAGAATTGATCAATCGACCTGCCAAACTTGCTCTCTTGCTGGCATTGCCACTCGTTGCCAGCTGCACGGACAAGGAGGAAGTCGAGGGAATCCAGAAAGAGCATGCTGACAGAAAGGAAAACCCGCACAGTCATGATCACGGGCACGATCACGACCATGGTCACGGTCATGGTCATGGTGGTGAGCACACCCACGGGCATGGGCACGATCACACACCTCATGCGGGGGTGGTGACAGCTCTGATGGCAGGTGAAACCAAGGCTGGTTTTGCTGAACTGAAGCTCCACGACGATAAAGGTGATCTGGAGCTATGGCTGACAGCTGACAAGGAAGGGAGCAAGCCACTCGACATGCCTCTGGATGCGGTCATCACGGTTACCTTTCCAAAAATGGACCAGAAAACCGTTCAGCTGAAAATCCGCAATGGCGAGAAGAACGAGGACGAAGATGGCAAAGGAAATATCCGCGAGGGCAAGACGAACTACTTTATTTTCCCCGGTGACACCGGAGCAGACGCGTCCTGGCTCATGGGCAAGGAGTTTGCCGCGGAAGTCGTGATCACTTTCTCGTCAGGGGATGTGAGTTACTCAACAGCGCCTTTCGAGTTGAAGCCTCATACTCATTAATCACTTTCTGGAGTAAGGTCACCTCGTCAAAGACCCCGCACATTGCGTCGGGACCGAGGTGACCGGTTTGATAGAACGGTTGCCAGGGTAGGGTCACCTCGCCGAGGTGACCGCATTAGTAGGACGGTCGTCTCGGCGAGACGACCCTACCGGAGTCGACCCTACCAGAGACCCTGCCGTTATTTCCGCTCGATGGTAAGCAAGGCGCTGTCGATGAGTTGCATGGCGCTACCGAGGCCGTCGTTCGGGTAGTAGAGTGCCCAGGCTTCCTTGTCGTCTTCGT
>JARFPV010000518.1 GCA_029288115.1 Akkermansiaceae bacterium
CGGGCGTGTCCATGGTGGGGGTCGTGGTCTCGTCGTCATCCCCGCAGGAGGCGACGAGGCACAGGCCGACGATCAACAGGGTGCGGATCACAACACTGGCTGACATCTGGATCACCATTCCCGACCATGACAAGAGAAGCAGGATGGCTCGCCGTTGGAGCCTCCCTCCAATGTGTCCCCGTGGCATGCCACGCAGTTCTTCTCAAAAAACGGAGCAACATGCGACTTGTAACCTGCCACCCCCTTGGGGATGGGGGCCGCCGTGCTCACACCCACCGAAGCTATAAGCACCAAACCAGCAAGCCCAACGAATCGCCGGAGTTGCTGGTTTGATCGATTGATCGGACAGGTCATGTTGAAACGGGGCTAGCCACCGGTGCGTGGTGGACGCTTTTTCTTTTTGCCGGATGCATCAGGAGTAGCATTTCGCATACCACCACCTGGCTTACCACCACCTTTACGTGCCTCTTCCTGTGCTTGTTGCATGGCTTCTGCACGTTCCGCCATACGCTCCATGAATGATTTCTTTCCAGGCTTACCAGACTTAGGACGCTTCTTCAGCTCAGGCTCAGGCATTCTGTTCATCAACCATGTCTGGCCGATGGAGAAAATGTTCTGGGTCGTCCAGTAGAGCGCCAATGCAGATGCGAAGTTATAACAGAAGAAGAAGAACATCAGCGGCATGAACATCATGATGCGACGCTGCATCTTGTCCCCCGTGTTAGGGGTCATCTTCATCTGCAACACCATGGTGACCGCCATCAGGATCGGCAGAAGGTTGACCGGTGTCGTATCACCGAGAAATGGCAGTCCAAACGGAAGCTCATAGATGGTGTCCGGCATGGATAGGTCATCCACCCAGAGGAATGGCTGGCCACGCAGTTCAACAGCATACTGAAGCATGCGGTAGTAACCAAAGAAGATCGGGATCTGCAGGAACATCGGCAGGCATCCACCCATCGGATTGATCTGGTATTCCTTGTAGAGCTTCATCGTTTCCTGATTCAGCTTCTGTGGGTTGTCCTTGTACTTCTCGCGCAGATCTTTCATGATCGGCTGCAGCTTGGACATGCGCTTCATGGTGCGCGTGGACTTGTTGTGCAGCGGCCAGATGACGATACGGATCAGGATGGTGAGTGCGATGATAGACAGCCCCCACGCCCACTTGTTTGCGGTCTTGGAAAATGCCACGTCGTGTAGCCAGTTGAGTGTGTTACTGAGAATCACCGAAACGAATGTGAACCAGCCGTAGTTGAGAACTTCATCGACGTCGCCCTCCATCTTCTTGAGCACACCGTAACTTTTGGGTCCGATGTAGACGGTGTAGGATAGGGTCTCGTAATCACCTACCGCGACCTTGCGAGATGGCAAAGTGAAGCCTGAGCGGATGGAGTAATTTTTCTTATCAGGATCGTCACCCGCCAGCTCGACTCTCTCTGACTTCGCCCAGAAGGAAGACGCGAACTTTTCTGAAGGACGCACGAGTGTGGTGAAGAACTGATTGGAAACTCCGGAGTATTCCATCTCCTCGGCACTTTCCTTGAGCTGCGATTGGGCGCGATGGAAAAAACCCTTATCGACCTCAGCGCCGGAGGACGTGGTGACGTTCTCAAAGCTACCATCGTCCAGGTAGAAAGCACCTCCCTGGTCGGGCCACTCACGCTGATGCAACGGGGTGGCGGCGCCGTTAAAGAAATGGTAATTCTGCAAACTAACCATGGATTTCCCCTCGTTGCGGAAGGTGATGTCCAGTGTGAGCATCCATGGAGCACCGGGGTTCTTCTCGTCCTCCACAAGTGCCCAGCGTTTTTTGATGATCAGTCCGTCGGGTGTTTTCGCAGTGCAATAGACCGCATTTTCATTTTCCGGTTTAACCAGATCGTAATTCAGGCCCAGAAACTCGTCCGGCCCTTGCCCGAGAGCACCGACGGGTGCCGGAGCGTCCACATTGAGTATCACATTCTGGGTTTCGGACCCGACTGCGAACTCGTTATGAAGCAGGGCTGTCTTGATGCCGCCACCGCGTGAGGTAATCGTGTAGGTAACGTTCTTCTTACCATCCTTGAACGAGATAAGCTCATGGGTGTTCTCACCGACAGTCGGAACAGGCGGCTCCACGACGAGACCTCCGCTTGGCTTCGGCTCGGCGGATGGCACATCACCATTATCCGCGCTAGGTTTGTCCCCTACGTCCTCCTTGTCCTGCTTGGGCTGTGGCTCAGCCGGGGGCTTGTCCGGCATGTAGTAGAAATTCAGCGCAAGCAATACTGCGCAGATTGTGAGTATGATCCATCCTTTGCGGTCCATGATGATAAGAGTGTTGAGTTGTGAGTGTTAAGTGATGAGTTGGAAAAATACTACTTCTTGGGCGGGACGGGATCGTCCCCGCATCCGCCCCAGGGATGGCAGCGGAAAATGCGCCGGATGCCAAGCCATGATCCGCGAAACGGGCCATGAATTTTTACGGCTTGTAGAAAATAATTTGAGCAGGTCGGGTGGTATCGGCAGCCGCTATTAGGACTGACTGCCTTGAGTATGGGATTGAGAAACTTTTGGTAGAAACGAATGCCGCAATAGATCAGGGCGCTGAGCAGGCGGTTGATGATGTTCACGGCGGCAGTGGGTAATCATGCGGTGAGGATTCCGAGTCGGCGGGCTTGCTTGAGCCAGTCGGTCTCCAGCTCAGCGAATGTGGCCTCGGGTGCGCGCCAGCGGAGTACGGTAACGAGGTATTTTTTCCCTGAAATGGTCGGCAAGTGTTTGGCGCAGATTGCGTGGATGCGGCGGCGGAGAAGGTTGCGGGTCACGGCATTGCCCACTTTGCGGGTCACGATCACGCCTACCTTGTGGTGTGGCAGCTCGGGATCATCCAGACAACTCAGAACCAAGTAGCTACCTCCCTTCGCCTGACCATCCTTCCGTGTGCGCGAGAATTCCGCGTGACGGGTCATGCTGAATTTCCGCTGCAGTCGCATGGTGCTGGTGGTTGCTCGAGTGAGTAGCATGAACGAAAAAACATGGAAAAAAAGAAACGGCCACCTGTGGAAGGGTGGCCGTCTGAAAATCGACGTTGGGCTCAACCAGCTGGGAGAGGATACGCCACAAATGGCTGGAGCCATGGATGTCAGGCGACCGCCTCTCTCAGGGAGAACTTAGGCAGCCTTGGTGTGCTGCTTGACGTGGCGCTTGAAGTGGATCTCCGCACCTTTTGGAAGGAGACGCTTGCGGCCCTTCTGGCGGCGGCGGCGCAGTGTGTCGCGTCCGGCCTTGGTGCTCATGCGTGCACGGAAACCGTGCTGGCGTTTGCGGACTCGCTTGGATGGCTGGTAAGTACGTTTCATGGTAAAATGAGGTCAAAATGGGCTAGGCCCTTGTTATTCTGGTAATTCGCGCCTGCGAAATACACCCGATCCGGTCTGACCGGGCGGGCAAACTAGGGATTTTTTGCCTCTTGTCAACCCGCCATTCACTGGATTGAGCAATTTTATCAAAAAATTTCCTCCCGTGCCTAAAAATTTGATGCTAATCATGGGTTCCAGAATGCCTATAACCAACGCAAATAGGGAACAACCATCCTCGGGCCAAGTCGTCCGTGTCCAGCCAGCGACCATCGAAGATCTGCCCGAACTGGTGCAACTCGTCGAGGATCTGATGAGCACCCAAGCGGACTTCTCCCCGGATACCGTAGCCCACGAACAAGGTCTTTCCATGATTCTGGAGCAGCCAAACCGTGGTAGAATCTTTGTTCTCCGCAGTGAAAGCCGGATCTTCGGCATGGTTAACCTGCTGTTCACCATCTCCACTGCCATGGGAGGCATGGTGGTTCTTCTCGAGGATTTCATTATCCACCCGGATTACCGGGGCCAGGGGTTTGGCACCAAACTCATCGAATACGTTATCGATTTCGCACAAAAGAAAAACTTCAAGCGCATCACACTGCTCACCGACAAGATGGGTGAAAGCTCCCAGAATTTCTTTAAGAACCAGGGATTTGACTTCGCGCACATGGTGCCGATGCGCCGGGTGATCGACTAATCAACCGCACCTCAAGCGGATTCCGCGGTCAGTTCAAAATCGGGTCTGCCGGATATCTCGACCCATCCAGTCGGTTCATGTTGGTGGGCGCATTGCACCGAAACGTCCGCCAGACCACAACCGGTGAGCCTCTCAGCGATGATGCGGGCCGCCATGTCCGGACAGTTGCAATCCGAGCTTAGGTGGCTGAGCATGACAACCTTAAGTTTCTCGCAAGCAATCTCCCCTAACAACTCGGCAGTTTGTTCGTTGGACAGGTGACCATGGCGCGAGGCAATGCGCTGTTTTGTTGCCCACGGGCGTTTGGTATCCTGTTCCAACAACTGCGGGTCATAATTCGCCTCGATATAAATTCCATCGCTACTGCGCAGGCTCTCGCGCATCAGATGTGTCACGTGGCCCACGTCGCTGACCATACTGAGTCGGGCAGACCCGCCTTGAAGGACAAAGCCCACGGGCTCTGCAGCATCGTGCGGAATGCGGAACGCGTTTACGCTCAGATCACCCAGCTCAAAATCCTGGCCACTCCGAAAAACCCGCCACGGCACAGCGCTCTTCATTTTATAACTCAGTGCCTCACGCGTAAGCGCATTGGCGTAGACGGGGATTTCGCGTTTCCGCAGCAGCACGTCCACCCCGCGAGCGTGGTCACTGTGTTCGTGGGTCAGCAAAATTCCATCAAGCTGCTCAGGTGCCACCCCAAGCGACTCCATACGCAGAACAAGCTGCTTGGCACTGAGTCCGGCATCAACCAACACATGGGTATTCCCACAGCTCACCAGGGTGGCATTTCCTCCACTGCCACTCCCCAGAACCGCCATTCTCATCATGCGCCGCAGCATGCCTGATATGACCGGTTTTTTCAAGAAGCGAGTGAATGGAAATACAAGACCTCAACCAGGGCTGCGGATTTGGCCTTGTTAAACACCCCTATATGGCGCAAATTCCCACCATGAACATCACGCAAATTCTCTTGGGCTCGACTGCTCTCATGCTATTGGTCGCGCTTGTCCTTTCCTTCAGCGCCATGAAAAATGGTGAAGCCGAGGATGGTCGCGAGCATACTGCCGCCGCCCTGATGGCGGAAAACGCACGACTGCAAGCCGAGATCGACCGCTTGCGTAGCGGCAACGCGATTGCAGCTCCGGTAACTGGAGTTGATAAACCCGATGGCATGACCGAGAAGGAACTCGAGGCCATCAAAGAAAAGAACCGCATCCTAGCCGCCCAACTTGAGGACGCCAAAAAACAGAAGGATCTCGCTGAAAAAGAGGCCGCTGCTCTTACAGAAAGGCAATCTGGACAACATTCCAAAGAAGCGCGCCGCGCACGCT
>JARFPV010000692.1 GCA_029288115.1 Akkermansiaceae bacterium
CCGCGAAAAACCCGATGCCCTGTTGCCAACGCTCGGTGGCCAGACCGCACTCAACACCTCGATGGATCTGTTTAAGGCAGGCACGCTGGAAAAACACGGCGTGCGAATGATCGGTGCCAATGCCGATGCCATCGACAAAGGAGAAGACAGACTGCGCTTCAAAGAGGCAATGCTCAAAATCGGACTCGACCTACCACAGAGTGGCGTGGCTCACACCATGGAAGAGGCGATGTCGATTGCAGACGATATCGCCGAAGCAGTCGGCAAACGTTTCCCGCTGATCATTCGCCCAGCATTCACACTCGGCGGATCAGGTGGAGGCATCGCCTACAACAAGGAAGAGCTCGAAACCATCGTCGCACGCGGGCTGGATCTCTCACCAGTCACCGAAGTCCTTATCGAAGAAAGCCTGTTAGGATGGAAAGAATACGAGATGGAGGTCATGCGTGACCGCGCAGACAACTGCGTGGTCATCTGCTCGATCGAAAACTTTGATCCCATGGGCGTGCACACCGGCGACTCGATCACAGTAGCGCCGGCACAAACCCTAACAGACCGTGAATACCAGATCATGCGTGACGCCTCGTTCGCCTGCATCCGAGAAATCGGTGTGGAAACCGGAGGGTCTAACATCCAATTTTCCGTCAACCCGGCAGACGGTCGCTGCATCGTCATCGAGATGAACCCACGGGTTTCACGCTCGTCCGCTCTCGCCTCAAAGGCAACAGGATTCCCAATCGCTAAAATCGCCGCAAAACTCGCGGTCGGTTACACACTCGACGAACTGCCAAACGATATCACACGCGAAACTCCAGCGTCATTCGAACCGACCATCGACTACGTCGTCACCAAGCTGCCACGCTTTACCTTTGAAAAGTTCCCCGCAGCCGACTCGGTTCTAACAACCCAAATGAAGGCGGTTGGCGAAGCGATGTCCATCGGCCGCACCTTCAAGGAATCCATGCAGAAAGCCCTGCGTTCGCTTGAAACCGGACGGTTTGGTTTCGGCTTTGATGGCAAAGGTAAGAAAGAGCCTACTCACGAGGAAATCGAACGCAAACTCCATGTGCCAAATGCCGAGCGTATCTTCTGGCTCGAGACCGCCTTCACCCAAGGGTGGACCGTTGAAGAAGTCTTTGATGCGACCGCAATCGACCGCTGGTTCCTTGAGCACCTCAAAATCATTGTCGATGAAGGCAAGGACCTCGCCACCATGGATCTACGCAAGGCGAAGAAGCTTGGATTCTCCGACTTCCAAATTGCTCACGCCCGTGGCACCACCCAAGACGAAATCCGCGCTGAACGAAGAGACAAGGGCATCATTCCTACCTACCGCCTCGTCGATACCTGTGCCGCCGAGTTCGAAGCCCACACACCTTACTACTACTCGACCTACGGAGATGAGAACGAAGCCCGTGAGACCGACCAGAAAAAAATCATCATTCTCGGCGGCGGCCCTAACAGAATTGGCCAAGGTATCGAATTTGATTACTGCTGCGTGCACGCCGCCTTTGCCCTGAAAGAGCTTGGCTATGAAACCGTCATGGTTAACTCAAACCCTGAGACGGTTTCCACCGATTACGACACATCCGACAAACTGTATTTCGAACCCCTGACACTTGAGGATGTTCTCCACATCTGTGATCAAGAACAACCCGATGGTGTCATTGTCCAATTCGGCGGTCAGACACCACTGAACCTCGCCGCAGACCTCAAACGCCACGGCGTCCCGGTCATCGGAACCTCACCAGAGTCCATTGAGCTCGCGGAAGACCGCAAATTCTTCTCCGCACTGTTAGACAAGATCGGCCTCAAACAAGCTGAGGCGGGCACCGCTGTCTCAGAAGACGAGGCGAGTGTAATCGCAGAGCGCATCGGATTCCCTGTTCTTGTTAGACCTTCATTTGTGTTAGGTGGTCGTGGAATGATGATCGTCTACAACGACGAAGAGCTACGCAGGTACATCCGCGAAGCTGCAGACGTGACACCAGACCGCCCGATACTCGTCGACCGCTTCCTCGACGGCGCCACCGAGGTAGACGTCGATTGTATTTACGACGGCGAAACCTCTGTGGTTGGTTCTATCATGCAACACATCGAGCAGGCTGGTATCCACTCCGGTGACTCCGCCTGTGTGATTCCTGCTCCATCGCTCTCGGAGGTCATCAAAACCCAAATTCTCAAAGCCGCAAAAGTTCTCGCACGTGAGCTGGATGTCTGCGGTCTGATGAACATCCAGTTTGCCGTCAAGGACGAGGAACTTTATGTCATCGAGGTGAACCCACGCGCATCACGAACCGTTCCGTTTGTTTCCA
>JARFPV010000695.1 GCA_029288115.1 Akkermansiaceae bacterium
ACGCGATACAGTGCCAGCTCCTCTGAAATACTCTCTGCATTCGCTACATTCACAATTTCCAAATCCAAGAGATCAACCGCAGCATCTCCAAAATATTTCCGGAAATTTTCAGTCAGCATGGCACTCCCGCTGCCCTTGTCTCGATCCTCCGCAGCAACAAACTCATCTACTGAAAAGTCCTTCAGTCTGGCCTCCGCCAGAATCATCAGGTTTACCCAGCGCAGCCGGTAGGTCAAAATCTGGATGCCATACAGCACCGATACATCATGCATGGCTGTAACGAACGCCTGACACCCTTCATCATCCAGTTCCTTGAGATGAACCGATGTGTTAATCTGCAGTTTGTAAGTCTCGCCCAATGCCATCCTTTCTCGGGTATTCAATACCATCATTACGTAAAGAGCCATGAAAATGTGCCTTCATGCCTACCTCCCATTCCGAGCTACGTGAGTGTTTCGTCACCTAGATACCCGTTGACAAACAGATATTTGTTCGATATTTTCATAACCATGAAACTAAATGAAGCAGCGGCCACTCTCTCCGCACTTGCCCAACCATCACGTTTGGAGGTCTTCCGCCTGCTTGTGAAATACGGTGAGCAGGGTGTCTGCGCTGGTGATATTTCTAACCAACTCAACATCCCAAAACCTACTCTCTCGTTCCATTTGAAGGAGCTATCTCAGGCAGGACTGGTCACATCAGAGCGTGATGGAAGATCGATCATCTACCGTCTCAATGTCAAGGGGATGAAAGATTTGATGGTTTTTCTCACCGAGGACTGCTGCCAGGGCCGCCCGGAACTCTGCTCTCCTGAAAACAAATGCTGCTAATACTCCATCTACTCACTACTAATTACTACCTACTAAAAAAATGAATATCGCAATCAATGGATTCGGCCGCATGGGTCGACTTGGCTTTCGCGCCGGATGGGACAACCCCGCCTTCACCATCACCAAGGTCAATGAACTGAACGGTGGAGCAGAAACCGCTGCACATTTGTTAGAATACGACACCGTGCATGGCAGGTGGGAACGTGACATATCTCACGATGAGAACAATATCTTCGTGGCAGGGAAAAAAGTCTCATATTCCAATGCCACTTCCCCCGCCGAGATGGATCTCACCGATGTGGATATCGTCATCGATTCCACAGGAGCCTTCCGCACTCCCGAATTGCTGCAACCCTATTTTGATGCTGGAGTGAAGAAGGTTATTGTTGCTGCACCGGTTAAAGAAGGCGCACTGAACATCGTGATGGGATGCAACGACCACCTGTACGAACCGGACACGCATCACCTGCTCACCGCGGCATCCTGCACGACGAACTGCATCGCTCCTGTCATCAAAGTAATACTCGAACAAATAGGCATCGTACACGGCCTGATTACCACGCTCCATGATGAGACCAACACACAAGTCGTTGTCGATGCGCCACACAAGGACCTGCGGCGCGCCCGCTCGTGTTTGAACTCCCTTATTCCTACCTCCACCGGATCTGCCACGGCGATCACGATGATCTACCCCGAGTTGAAAGGAAAACTGGATGGCGTTGCCGTGCGTGTTCCACTGCTCAATGCCTCACTGACCGACGTCGTGTTAGAACTACCCCGCCCCACCACCGTGGACGAGGTCAACGGTTTACTCAAGGAAGCGTCCCAAGGAGAGCTAAACGGCATTCTCGGATACGAGGAAAAGCCGCTGGTTTCCGCCGATTACACCAACGACGTCCGGTCAGGCGTTGTCGATGCAGCATCGACCATGGTGACTGACGGCACTCAGCTCAAACTACTGGTGTGGTATGACAACGAAGTGGGTTACGCAAACCGCATGATGGAACTGGCGGCCAAGGTGGCTCGCTCCATCTAACACCCAGCACTGACACACAAAAGCTTGCTGTCCATTTCATGCTTTCCATCAAATGAATATCAAAAGCTACGCCATTGTTACTGCTTCATACTGGGGCTTCACCCTCACCGATGGGGCCTTGCGCATGTTGGTGCTTCTGTACTTTCATGATCTCGGCTACACCCCTGTGCAGCTGGCCTTCTTGTTCCTACTCTACGAATTCTGTGGCGTTCTCACGAACTTGTTAGGTGGCTGGATCGGTTCTCGGATAGGACTCAAGTCCACATTGTTCGCAGGACTGGCAATCCAAGTCGTGGCTTTGATGATGCTGTCGTTCATCGATACCACGTGGACGGCAGTTCTCTCCGTCAGTTATGTGATGATCTCACAAGCACTTTCAGGCGTCGCCAAGGACCTTACCAAGATGAGTTCCAAAAGCGCTGTCAAACTCCTGGTTCAGGACGGGGAAAGCGCCTTGTTCAAGTGGGTTTCCATCCTCACGGGATCGAAGAATGCGCTTAAAGGTGTCGGATTTTTCTTAGGAGGTTTGCTACTCACTTGGTTAGGATTCACCTACTCGCTTTGGCTCATGGCAGGTGCGCTGGGGCTCGTTTTCCTAGCGGCTCTCGCTTACCTGAAACAGGATATGGGCAAGAGCCGCAACAAGGTAAAGTTCACCCAGCTGTTTTCCAAAAGCCGGGAAATCAACCTACTGTCGATCGCAAGATTCTTTCTCTTTGCCTCACGCGACGTGTGGTTTGTGGTAGCCCTCCCCGTCTTCCTCAAATCAGGAATGGGATGGAGCTTCAATCAGGTAGGTGCGTTCATGGCCGCCTGGGTTATCGGTTACGGCATCGTCCAGGCCTATGCACCGAAGTTTGTTAGAAAAAAGGATGTCCGGGCCGCAGCCGCATGGTGGGTGTTTATTCTCACCGTGGTTACTGCCACTCTTGCCATCGCGATACAGGCTGATTTTTTCCAGCTCGTGTCCATCTTGGTTGGGCTTGGCCTGTTCGGTGCTGTGTTTGCCATCAATTCCTCCGTTCACTCGTACCTGATTCTGGCATTCACCAATGATGACGAGGTC